>NZ_JAMYMO010000009.1:0-214859 GCF_040318575.1 Mesorhizobium sp. M1088
CGCCGGCTCGCGCCGTCGCTCAGCCTGTGGGCGTCGAGATGGTCTTTCGATATGTCGATCCCGATGGTATCGTTGGTCATCTTTCACTTGTCCTGTGCTTGTCATTCGGAGCCGAACTCCGGGTATCCGTTCAGGCCTCAAGGGAAAGACGAGGGCGATCCGACTCTAGCTCGACCCGTCAAACGGTCAGCAATTCCACCGATCCGACCCTCGCCGCTGAGGGAGGGCGGCTACCCTCTCTCAGCGTTCCTTTCTGACCCATTCGGCAGCGAAAGTCATAAGACAAGCAATTCCAGGAAAAGTGTGAAACGGTTTTCCGTTCGGAATTGCGTCAAAACAAGAGTGATCGGTTCAGCGTTTCCCCCGATGAACCGTTCTAGGCTCGGACAGCCCTTCTTCGAGGGAGAACAATCATGGCTCACGCCCAGCAGGAACTGGTCGAATTCGTTATCAGCAAAGCGTTCAATCCGGTCATGCGGGCCAAACCAGACGGAAAATCCGATGCCGAACGCAAGACGCTCGAGCACGTCCAGCAAGCCACGAAGACCGAGATCGAGCGCTATCGCCATTACGGCTCGGCCGAGGAGGTCGCGACCAATTTCAAGCGCGACCTGAGCTCAGATGCCGCCAAAAAGTTGCACGCCCAGCTGCGGCGCCTGCATCTGCCGACGATCGAGGATATTCGCGACGAATTTGAGGACAAAGCCCGCAAGCTTGGGGTCAAGGCCTCGTCGTAGATCCGCGACCGGTCCTCGGTGACGTCCGTCAGGCTGTCATCACAAACCGTCCTTGGTCGGAGGCCACCCTGACCGAACCGTCTCGGGGATGTTGTCCGACGTCAGATCGCCCCGATTGAGCTTTTCAATCGCTTCATCGGCTTCGCTTTCGTCGAGACCGGAAAGCGGCAACCCGCCGACCACGACGGCTTCGTCGCTCTCGCTGTCATAGACCTCCCAGAGGCCTTCCGGATCCTGTCGTTTGTCGAACGGCATGGCACTCCCCAACACCGCTATTGTACGCCTGCCACCCATTTCAGGGCCTGGGCTTTTTCGTCCTCCGGGAACACCCGCGCCTCGATTTGCGGAAACAGCGCGTCCGTCATTTCCGTGGCTGCCTTGATCCACTGCTTGTTGGAAATCACGGCGGCACGTTTGAAGCGGTGGACCTCGCCAAGTTTGCTCAGCCCATACTGCAGGTCGCGCCGCAAGGCGCCAGCCGTCATGTCCTCGAAATCGGCAAGATCGGTCAGGACGCCGATGTCCTTATGGTCGCTCAGTTTCGCTTCGATTGCCGGGATGACTTTGTCGTAGTCGTCCGCCGTCACGGTGCCGGTGACACGAAAGGCGGCTACGTTCTGGGGAGCGGAAATCATCTCGATCATTTTTTCCTCCGGTCTCTGACTTGCTGCCTGCCCGAAACAAACTCGGGCCATTGGCGGATGTTCCCTGCCGGAGGCGTGCTTGGCTTCAACCTGACATGGTTAGAACGACGATCGGCCGGCCTCCCCGACCGGCCCTCGGATCGCCTGGGTGACGACGGTATAACGCGTGATTTGACCCTCCTCGGGGTCCTCCCCGTGGAAATGGATCGCTGCGTTCAGCGGCAGGTGGGCAGTGCTGCCGAACTGCTTGACGGCGGAGACATGCACGATCTGCACGTCGGGGTCGCGCTTCAGGGCGTCCATCGCCGCAAGCTCGGCGCTGCTGCTGCCGCCGATCCGCCAGCTGGCTTCCAGCACTCCCGATCGCCAGATGCCCGAGGAATCGACACCTTGGCCGATGTCGTAGTTGCGCCGTGAGGCAAAGAATCCGGGATAGCCATCCATCGCGGCGTCGTAGATCCTCGCCTGCGCCACAGCCAAACTTAGCGCCGGAGAAAGCCGCAGCCCGTCCAGCGCCTCCCATCCGCCGCGCACGACGACCAGATCGGATCCGCCGTAAACGGGCTGTCCGGCATTGTCGGCCGTCATTCGCTGCACGCCGTAATAGGCGACCGATGTTCCGTCGATCGCCGTTCTGCCAATGCTCAGCGTGACGATGTCGCGAAGCTCCGTTTCGAGAACAAGGCCGTATTCCCTCAGGTCGGAGGATGGATATCGTTCCAGCAGCCTTTCGATGTCGGCAACGGTCGCGGCGGTGTGCTGGTCGCGGCCCCGCGAAGCGCGCGGTGGCTTGAACCGGACCAGCCCTAGCTGCAGCAGACGTTCCGCTGCGCGCAGCGCGTCATCGCGTGAAAATGCGGTATAGCCGGGCAGTACGGCAGCGCCGACGGCTCTGCCGAAGCCGGCTGGCCATTCTTTTGGCCGTGCCGCCGACCCGTCCACCAGCTCGTGGGTTATGGCCTTGGTGGTTGCGAGGCGCCAGGGCACCACGCCGCCGAAGAGGTCGTCGGGCCCGTTGATGCCCAGTTGGACCGCATCGACGGCAAGCAGGCTGTCGTCCGGCACGAAATACACTCGGCGACTGTCACCGCCGCCGTCACGCAGGCCCTCGCGGAAGGAAAATCCCTTCAACGCTGCAATCGTGCGCGCGACGGCAGCGACGGTTTCCCGTTCGTGGGCATAGATGGTCTCGCCGCCCGGCACGGAGAATGCGACCACAACACCTTTCGCCCCGCTTGGTTGCTTACCGCTTAGCCCGGTCATGTCGCGCCCTTCGTCCATTGCCGAGCCCATTGCCGTTTCCGCGGCGATGCGTCCGAACCGAAAAACCCGCTTCCTCGGCGAATGTTCCGGCCAACGGCCGGCAATCCGGTTTGACTGTCCCACAAGGGGGAGGGAACGCTGCCGCATGCCCTTACTTCCCCTTTTGGCGCCGAAAGGCAGGCAAATTTGCCGAGGTCAGCGCCAACGGAAGTCTCCCTCCCCCTTGTGGGGAGGGTTAGGGGTGGGGGTACGTCGTAGAGCGAAAGCCTCGGCTTTCCATCTGCGATAGCCCTGGGTTTGACCGGGGCGGCGACCGGAACTCGGCGGCTCGTAGCTGTTTATGAGGGAATCTCAGACAGGGAGATGGAGACCATGGCTTTCACTCTCAAAAGCTCTGCCTTTGCCGATGGCGAAAAAATACCGCCGCGCTATTCCCGCGACGGCGGCAACGTCTCGCCGCCATTGGAGTGGACGGACGCGCCGCAACGAACCAAAAGCTTCGTCCTGGCCGTCGAGGACCCCGACGCCCCTTCAGGCATGTTCCGTCATTGGGCGGTCTACGACATCGACGCACAGCGCAACTTTCTTCCCGAAGGCACGACCGCCGGCGCCAAGACCGAGAGCCTCGGACACGGCGTCAACGATTTCGGCAATCCTCATTATGACGGCCCCCAGCCGCCGCCTGGGCATGGGCTCCACCATTACCATTTCCGGCTTCTTGCACTCGACGCCGAGACGCTTCATCTCGGCGAGAAGGCTGCCGTCGAAGACGTGCTGAAACAGGCCGAGCCGCACGTCGTGGGAGAGGCCGAGCTCGTCGGCACGTTCGAACGGGCTTGAGGACGCCACGCCACCCCGTCGCCTGGTTCGGCACAGACGGAGAAGCATGATGGACAACAAATCAAACCCTGTCGACCAACCCATATCCGGCAAGAAAGCCAGCGGCAGCGACAAGGCCGAGGCACCGAAGGAAGCAGGCGATCAGGCACGGAAAGCCCAGGAGTGGGGCGGCGGCTCAAAGGCCTCGAAAGGCGCGATATCGCCGCAGGATCGCAAAAATCAAAACTCCAGCCAGCGCAGCTGATACCGGTCCGTCATCCGGCAACGCGTCTGAAGCGGCGGGCAAGGCCGGGCTGGAGGCACTGCGCTGCGCCTCAAATCGCTAGCGGTTCATGTTCATGATCGCATTCATCGGCATCAAATTGTGGTCGAGATTGGCCATGATCCAGATCGAGCCGCCGATCACCAGAACTACGATCAGCACGCCGAAGGCAAGCGCCAGGGCGTTGTTGGTGTTGTCCGGTCCCGTCGTGATGTGCAGGAAGAAGACGAGATGCACGCCCATCTGGGCGATCGCCAGCACGACCAGCGCCACCGGAATGCCGGGTGCCCATATCAGGTTGGTTCCGGGCAACCAGAACGAGGCGATGGTCAGCAGCGTTGCCAGCCCGAGGCCGATCACATAGCCGCGTAGCCCGGATCCGACCTCGGTGTCGCCGAGGTATTCGTCACCCGGCGCCGTATCGATGTCGTAGCGCTCCAGGCCATCGGTGTCGCGCCGTTGCGCGTGGCGATCGTCCGCATTGCTCATCGACTTGCTCCCAGGAGATAGACCACCGTGAACAGGGCGACCCAGATGATGTCGAGGGCGTGCCAGAACAGGCTGAAGCACATGAAACGCCGAAGAATATCGTCGCGGAATCCCTTGGCGAAGATCTGCGCCATCATCGTGAGCAGCCACAGCAGCCCCGCCGTCACGTGAAGGCCATGGCATCCCACCAGCGTGAAGAATGCCGACAGGAAAGCGCTGCGCGTCGGTCCGGCACCGCTGGCAACCATATGCGCGAACTCGCGCAACTCGAGCAGGATGAAGCTGGCGCCGAGCACGAAGGTGACAGTCATCGCGACATAGAACCAGGAGCTTCGCCGCGCTGTCACGGCAAGGCTGGCGAGACCGCAGGTAAAGCTCGACAACAGCAAAGCGGCCGTCTCGATCGCGACGTTGCGCAGGTCGAACAGCTCGGCTCCGCTTGGTCCGCCCGCCGTCTTGCCCGCCAGCACCGCATAGGCCGCGAAGAAGGCCGAGAACATCACGATGTCGCTCAGAAGGAAGATCCAGAAGCCGTAGCCCACGACGATCCGGATCGGTGCCGGGCCGCCGTCTCCGTGGCCGGGTGCATGGCCGTGCCCGCCATGGAGGCGGTAGGGGTCACGCTCTCGAACGTCGATCGCGGTCATGGCCTTGGCCCCGTGTAAGTGGCCAGCGCCTCGCGGCGCGCACTTCGGTTGGCGCGGTCGATCCGGGCGACTTCGGCGGCAGGAATGACGTATTCGGGGATGTCGCGCCACGCGAATACGACGAAGGTGGCCAAAGCACCGAGCGCGCCGAGCGCCACCATCCACCAGATGTGCCAGATGAGGGCAAAACCCATCACGGTCGCAAAGAAGGCGCAGATGAACCCGGTGGGACTGTTGCGGGGCATCTCGATCGGCTCGTAGTCAGGCTCGTCGCGCAGCCGGTTTTGCTCGCGTGCCCGCTGCTTGATGCTCCAGTAGGGCTCTTCGCCCTCGACATGCGGAAGCGCGGCGAAGTTGAAGACCGGCGGCGGCGAGGGCGTGGCCCATTCCAGCGAGCGGCCGTCCCAGGGATCTCCGGTGGCGTCGCGAAGCGCCGCGCGCTGCCGGATGCTGACGACGAGCTGTACGATCTGCGCGACCACGCCGGCGGTGGTGATCAACATGCCGACGCCGGCAACCAGCACCCACGGATGCCAGGCCGGCACGTCGAAATGCTGCATGCGGCGGGTCATGCCGAGCAGGCCGACAGTGTAGAGGGGCACGAAGGTGGCGTAGAACCCGATCAGCGTCAGCCAGAAGGCCAGCTTGCCCCAGCCTTCGTGCAGCCGGAAGCCGAATGCCTTGGGAAACCAGTAGGTATATCCCGCGAAGGCGCCGAACAGCACGCCGCCGATGATGACGTTGTGGAAATGCGCCACCAGGAACAGGCTGTTGTGGAGCAGGAAATCGGCCGGTGGCACCGCCAGCAACACACCCGTCATGCCGCCGATGACGAATGTCACCATAAAGCCCAGCGACCACAGCATTGGCGTCGCGAAGCGGATGCGGCCGCCATACATGGTGAACATCCAGTTATAGATCTTCACGCCGGTACCGACAGCGATGATGCTGGTGGCGATGCCGAACGCGGCGTTGACGTCGGCGCCGGCGCCCATCGTGAAGAAGTGGTGCAGCCACACCATGAAGGAGACGATGCAGATGAAGAGCGTCGCGGCCACCATCGAGCGGTAGCCGAACAGCGGCTTGCTGGAGAAGGTGGAGATGACCTCCGAGAAGATGCCGAACGCCGGCAGGACGAGGATGTAGACCTCGGGATGGCCCCAGGCCCAGATCAGGTTCACGAACATCAGCATGTTGCCGCCAGCTTCATTGGTGAAGAAATGAAAGCCGAAATAGCGGTCGAGCGTCAGCATCGCGAGCGTGGCGGTGAGGATCGGGAAGGCGGCGACGATGAGCAGGCTGGCGGCGAGTGAGGTCCAGCAGAACATCGACATCCTGAGGTAACTCATGCCGGGCGACCGCATCTTCAGGATCGTGGTGACGAAATTGATCCCGGTGAGCAGCGTTCCGACGCCCGCGATCTGCACGGCCCACAGATAATAGTCGACGCCAACGCCCGGCGAATAGGCGGTCTCGCTGAGCGGCGGATAGGGCAGCCATCCGGTACGCGCGAATTCACCGATCACCAGCGAGATGTTGACCAGCAGCGCACCGGTGGCGGTGAGCCAGAAACTCACCGAGTTGAGCGTCGGAAAGGCAACGTCTCGGACGCCGAGCTGCAGCGGCACGACCAGGTTCATCAGGCCGATGACGAACGGCATCGCCCCGAAAAAGATCATGATGGTGCCGTGGGCGGAAAAGACCTGGTTGAAGTGGTCGGGCGGCAGATAGCCGGGCGCCTGGAAGGCGAGGGCCTGCTGCGACCGCATCATGACGGCGTCGCTGAAGCCGCGCAGCAGCATCAGCAGCGCCAGCAGCGTGTACATGACGCCAATCCGCTTGTGATCGACGCTGGTGATCCATTCGCGCCAGAGATAGGGGAAATGGCCGGCCAGGAAGACCCAGGCCAGCACGCCGAGGATTGCCAGGGCGACGACCGCCGAGGCGATCATCGGCAGAGGCTGATCGAACGGAATGACGTCCCAGCTCAATTTTCCGAGCATTGTCAGCCTCCTGCCTTGGGCGATACGCTCGGCCCGGGGCGACCGGCCTGGGGGCCGGGCGCGGGTGGAACGCCCTGCGTCGCGATTTCGTGGAAAAGGTCCGGCTCGACCGAGCGATAGGTCGAAGGCGGCACGTCGATGCTCTGTCTGGCCAGTTCCTGGTAGCTGGCCTTGTCGAGTGCCTGTCCCTGGCTTCGCGCCGAATTGACGAACGCCTCGAAGGCATCGGCCGCGACGGCATGCAGCACGAATTGCATGCCTGGAAAACCGTCACCGCTGAAATGGGCCGACCGCCCATAGAATTCGCCCGGCTGATCCGCCTGCAGGTGAAGCTGCGTCGTCATGCCGTTCATCGTGTAGATCATGCCGCCGAGCTGAGGCACGAAGAACGCATTCATGACGCTTGCCGAGGTAAGCGAGAAATGCACCGGCCTGCCCGCCGGCACCACAAGCTGGTTGATGCTCGCGACATTCTGCTCGGGGTAGATGAACAGCCATTTCCAGTCGAGCGAGACGACCTGCACCTCAAACGGCCTTTGCTGGGAATCCAACGGCTTCATTGGGTCGAGGTCATGCGATCCGATCCAGATGATGCCGCTCAGAAACAGGATGACGAGGATGGGGATCGACCAGACTACCAGTTCGATGCGTCCGGAATAGGCCCATTCCGGCAGGTACCGCGCTCTTGTGTTGGTTTCCCGGAACCACCAGGCAAAGCCGAGCGTCGCCACGATCGTCGGGATGACGATGGCCAGCATGATAGCGACCGAATTGAGCAGGATCGTCCGCTGCGCCGCCCCCACCGGCCCTTGCGGATCGAGCACGCCGCCCTGGCAGCCGGCAAGCAGCGCGGCAACAAGCATCGTCGCGCCGACGCGGCCAACACGGATGGCGGCACAATTTCGAACGATCGCCCTCAGCAGCATGACATCTCGCCGTTTCCTGAAAACCGATGGAACGTTGCAGGCAGCGTGGCTGCCAACCCCCGAATGTGCGCGCCGGTGTGCTCCTGGCGACAGTTTCTTCACGCACGGGGCTCCGGCTGGCAGAACCACACGCGGCGGACGTCATCGTTAAGCGGTCAACCTGTCGAGAACCCTCCAAATCCTAAAAACCAGCGGCAAATCCCAAGCAACCAGAGCCAAATCCTAAGAAATCAGAAACAGTGCCCAGATCGAAGTTATCGCCAGAAACGTGGCGAATGCCAAGGCGGTAAACCGGTTCATGGCCCCGCCCACGGTTGGTCCATTTAGTCCGCTCCCTGCGACGTGGCTGCTGATTCCAATGATGCTGCTCAAGATGGTTGCGCCAACCGAACGAATGTTCGTCGCGAAAGTTCCAAAAAGCCAGATCCGTCGCAGCCTTTGGTTGCAGGCCGGCGGCAACGCGATGCGCACCAGGGATGGTTGGGCGGCTTTCTCGCCAAGCGGAAGCGAGGACTGGCTTTGCGTATGTAAAAACTACTTGTCTAGGTGAAAATAGTTGCTACTAATCGGCTGGGCCGGCGCATGGCCGCCTCTGGGAGGAATTTCGGCATGACAAGACTGCGGGGCCTCGCGTGGGATCACCGACGCTGCTGGGGTCCGCTCGACGCCAGCATCGGGCCGTATTGTGCCGCCAATCCCGGTCTTGAGATCGAATGGGACCGCCGCAGCCTCTATGAGTTCGGCGAGGGCGCGCTTGGTCCGGTGCTCGGCGCCTATGACCTTGTCGTGTTCGACCATCCGTTCATCGGCGATATTGCCGAAGGCGGGCTGATGGTGCCGTTCGATTTGTCGGCCGAGCAGCGCCACGGCTTCGAACGGGATTCGGTCGGCGCATCCTGGCAATCCTACGCAAGGGACGGGCTTCAATGGGCGTTGCCGATCGACGCCGCCTGTCAGGTTGCCTCGTATCGCCCCGATCTCCTGGAGCGCTACGGACCGCTGCCGCGCAGCCATGACGAGGTGCTGGAGCTCGGCCGGCGCGCCTTGAAGGACGGCAAATGGCTTGGGCTGCCGTTGGTGCCGACTGACGCCATGTGCCTGCTTTTGACGCTCGGTGGGCCCCGGGAAGACGGCGACGGGTTCATCGCCGGGGAAAAAATCGAGCGGGCCGTCGGGCAATTGCGCCAGCTTGCGGCGCTGTCGCATCCGAACTCGCCGAAATGGAACCCGATCCGTTGCTACGATCACATGATTGCGCATGACGACGTGGTCTACGTGCCGTTCGCCTTCGGCTACGTGAACTACGCCTCCAGGGCAGACAGGCCGTATCTGCGCTTCGCCGACGTGCCGACGCCGCGATCCGCCGGCGCCTTGCTCGGCGGCGCCGGCATCGGCGTCAGCGCCCAATCGAAACACAAGCAGGCAGCCATCGATTACGCGCTATTTCTGTGCTCGCCCGGCTATCAGCGCGGCGACTATGTGAAATCCGGCGGACAGCCGGGGTCGCTGGCGGCGTGGCAGGATACCGAGGTCAACGCGCTCTCGGGCGGCTTCTTCGCCTCGACGCTGGCGACGATCGAAGCCTCTTATCTGCGCCCGACCCATCCGGGCTTCATCAGCTTCTTCCGCCAATGCGCCCCTCATGCCGCGGCGGCGATCGCCGGCGAATTGCAGGCGGCCGAGCTCGCGGATCGGCTGAACCGGCTCTATCGCGAGACCAGGCATGGCCAGCCGCAACGGAGCGTCGCGTAATGGCCGCCGATATTGCCCAGATCGTCGACGAAGGCGAAAGCGGCCGCAACGGCTATCGGGTGCCCGCTGTGGAGAAGGCGCTCGACATACTGGAATTCATGGCTGCCAGCGGCGAGCCGCTGACCCAGACCGAGATCGCCACCGGAATGGGGCGCTCCATTCACGAGATCTACCGCATCCTGCTGCTGCTGGAGAAGCGCGGCTACATTTTCCGGACGCAATCGGACCGCTTCCGCCTGTCGCTGAAGCTGTTCGAACTGGCGCATATGCATCCGCCGGTGAACCGCCTGGTCGAATGCGCGCTGCCGGTGATGCGCGGCCTCGCCGCCAATGCCGACCAGAGCTGCCATCTGGTCGTGCGCGAAGGCGAGAGCGCACTGGTCGTGCTGCAGATCGATTCGCCTTTGCCGATGCGTTATTCGGTTGCCCTTGGCTCGCATTTCCCGATCCTCGAAACGAGCTCCGGCGCGGTGCTGCTGGCGCATTCGAGCCGCGCCGAGCGCGACCGCATCGTCGAACGGATCGTCGCTGCAGGCGAAGGCCAAGGCAGCCGGGCGGAAATCGAAGCGCGGCTGAACGAAGTCGCAAGGCTCGGCTATGAAATGCGCGCCTCGCTGGCTGTCGAGGGCTGCACCAACATTTCGATGCCGGTGCGCGACCATACCGGCGCCGTCATTGCCGCGCTCACCGTCCCCTTCCTGCCGCAAAAGGCCGCCCGCTTCGATCGCAGCACTGTGTTCGAGCGGACGAAGGCGGCGGCCGAGGCGATATCGTCGGCGCTGGGCGCGGGCGAAGCTGCCGCCTCTTCACGTGCCGACCCGGAACGGCGGGACTATCCGTTCAGCAACTGACAAGAAATACAGGGAGAAGAAACATGAACTGGTCCAAATCGATGCTGTTTGCCTCGGCGGCGGTGCTTGCTCTGAGCGCCGCCGCGGCACACGCCGAAAACATGCCGAAGCGCATCGGCTACGTCACCAACTACGCCACGCATGAGTGGTATCAGAACGTCATCAAGGGCATGCAGTCCCGCGCCAAGGAACTCGGTATCGAGCTCGAGGTGCAGGACGCCAATCTGGACGTTGCCAAGGAGGTCTCCGCCGCCGAAGATTTCATGGCCAAGGGCGTCGACGTCCTGATCATCACGCCCGTCAACGAGGAAGGCGTCGTGCCGCTGCTGCGCCAGGCGAAATCCAACAACGTTCCGGTCGTGCTCGAAGGCAATCCGGTCAAGGGCATGACCACAATGGTCGCGATCTGCGACTACGACACCGGCTACACCGCCGGCGTCGAAGCCGGCAAATACGCCAAGGAAAAGCTCGAAGCCAAAGCCAAGGTGATGAATGTCGGCCTGCCGCTGCTGTCCGCCACCGTGCTGCGGTCACAGGGTTTCATGGATGGCCTCAAGACCATCATCCCCGACGCGGTCATGGTCCACGACCTCGACGGCGGCGGCAATCCCGATCGCGCGCTCGAAGTCTCTTCGGCGGCTCTTGCCAAGAACGCCGACATCAACATCATCTACGGCATCAACGATTCCTCTTCGCTCGGCGGCCTTCAGGCCTGGAAAGCGGCCGGCAAGTCGCAGGACGGCCTCTTGACTGTCGGCACCGGCGGCGAAGGCCTCGCCTTCATCAATGCGATGCAGAACGAGCCGTCCTACCGCATCGAGGCCGCGATGTTCCCGGAAAAGGAAGGCTACACCGCCATCGATGCAGCGGTTAAGCTCTTCAATGGCGAAGAGGTGCCGGAACACATCGTCAGCCCGACCGCGCCGATGAACGGCGACGACTGGAAGAAGTTCTACGACTACGATGGCACCACACGCAAAATCAAATGGGATGCCGTCAATGCGCTTCAGCCACCGGAAAAATGCATGAAAACTTCCGCCGATCTGAAGAAGTAAGGATTCCGGGTAGCCCTTCCCGCACGGCGGGAAGGGCGGCGGATCGGATATGCCGAACGGCAAAACAGGGCAACCGTCCTGTTTTGGCCGGCAGTTTCCAGATGGCGACGGCACCGATACGGGCCCGGAAATGAAATGGACATGAGCGAGCTTACGCAATCCTCTGCGCCAAGGCGTTTCATCGGCGGCCAGCTGCTGGGCAGCAGCCAGCTGGTGCTCGGCGTGATCCTGGCCGTGCTCTGCATCGCCATCTCGATTGCCGCGCCGCAATTCTATTCCGAGGCCAACATCATCGCCATCCTGCGCCAATGCGCGCTGGTGCTGATCGTTGCCTCCGGCATGACGATGCTGATCATCACTGCGGAAGTCGACCTGTCGGTCGGTGCATCGCTGGCTTTTGTCGGCTGCATCGGCATGGCCGTGCTCAATTCAACGCACAGCCTGACGCTCGGGTTGCTGGCGGCGCTCGTCTTTTCAGGCGCGGTCGGCCTTTTCAACGGCCTCGTCGTCACCAGCCTCAAGGTGAACTCGCTGAGCGCCACCATCGGCACCATGATGATGCTGCAGGGCGGCGTTTACCTGTTCACCCGCGAGGCGGTGCAGAACCACCACCGGCTTGCCGGCTTCACCGATCTCGGCGCTGGCTATATCGGCGCGATCCCGCTGCCCGTGGTCGTTGCCGCGGTGATTTTCGCGCTGGCCGCGGCAACGCTGCGCTTCACCACGCTCGGCCGTTATCTCTACGCTGTCGGCGCCAACGAGCGCGCGGTTCGTCTCTCCGGCGTGCGCTCGCAACGGCTGAAACTGTTCGCCTTCGTCGTCACCGGCCTGTGCGTCGGCGTCGCCGGCATGATCCTGTCGTCGCTGATGAATGCCGGCCAGCCGACCGCTGGCCGCGGCTTCGAGCTGACGGTGATTGCCGCCGTCATCCTCGGCGGCACCAGCCTGCTTGGCGGCCGCGGCTCGCTGCTTGGCACGTTGCTGGGCGTGCTGGTGCTGAAGGTCATCGACAACGGCATCATCATCCTCGGCTGGAACCAGGACCTGCAGATGGTGGTGCCCGGCATCGTCATCATCCTGGCGACCTATCTCGACATCGTGCGGAACAGAGCCAATGTCGGTTGATTTCCTTCACCCCGGCGAAACCGTGGCTGTCGACAAAAGCGTGCCGGCGCTGGAGATGCGCGGCATCGGCAAGCGTTTTCCCGGCGTGATGGCGCTGGACAATGTCGATCTGACCTTGGAACCCGGCAAAATCCATGCCCTGATGGGCGAGAACGGCGCCGGCAAGTCGACGCTGATCAAGATCATGGCCGGGGTCTACGGCAAGGATGCCGGCACCATCCGCCTGCGCGGCCGCGAGGCCGACATCAAGTCGCCGCGCGATAGCCTGAAAGAGGGCATCAAGGTGGTGTTCCAGGAGATCGCGCTGATCGCCGAATTCAGCGTCGCCGAAAACATCTTCCTCGAAGGCTATCCGACCGGCAAAGGCGGCTCGATCGACTGGAAGAAGATCCGTGCCGATGCGGCCGCTCTGTTCAAGCGTATCGGCTTCAACGTCGACCCGGCGGCGCGCACGGGATCGCTGCCGGTCAGCCAGCAGCAGATGGTCGAGATCGCCCGCGCACTCGCCCATGAGGCCCGCGTCGTGGTGATGGACGAGCCGACCTCCTCGCTGACGCCTAACGAGGTCTCGCTGCTGTTCACCGTCATCCGCCGGCTGGCCGCGCTGGGCATCGCGGTGCTCTATGTCAGCCACAAGCTCGACGAGGTCTTCGAGATCGCCGACACCGTGACCGTGCTGCGCGACGGCCGCCACGTCTCGACCAGGCCGATCGGCCAACATACCAACGACACGCTGATCCAGGACATGATCGGCCGGCGCATCGAAAACCTGTTCCCGCGCAAGCGCGGCGCGCCGGGCAGCAAGGTCGCGCTTTCCGTTGAAGGACTCAGCACCGCCAAGAAGCTGAAGGATGTGTCGTTCGAGGCGCATGCCGGCGAAGTCCTCGGCTTCTTCGGCCTGATGGGCGCCGGCCGGACCGAGCTCGCCAAGGCCATCGTCGGCTACGACCCGATCACTTCCGGCGCCATTTCGGTCGATGGCAGCCGGCTGCTGCCGCACGAAACGCACACCGGCGTCCGGCTCGGCATCGGCCTGCTCACCGAGGACCGCAAGAGCGAGGGGCTGATGGGCGAGTTGCCGGTCTACCAGAATGCCAGCCTCGCCTCACTCGGCGCCTTCGCCAGAATGGGCTTCGTCGACAAGGTCAGCGAACGCAAGGCGGTGCAGGACTATGTCGACCGTTTCCGCATCCGGACGCCCAGCCTGTTCCAGCAGGTCAAGAACCTGTCCGGCGGCAATCAGCAGAAAGTGCTGATCTCGCGCTGGCTGATGCGAGGCTTGAAGGTGATCGTCGTCGACGAGCCGACCCGCGGCATCGACGTCGGCGCCAAGTCGGAGATTTTTGCGCTCATCGACCGGCTCGCCGGCGAAGGCCTGGCGGTCGTCATGATGACGTCCGAAATGCCCGAGCTGCTGGGGCTTGCCGACCGCATCGCGGTGATGTGCGAAGGCCGCCTCACCGCGATCATGCCTCGCGACGAGGCCACGCAGGAGAACATCCTCAATGCGGCAATCGGCTAAGACGATGACGCTTCGCAAAGGGACCAAGCGATGAGCCTGGCAAGCACCGACACCATGAAAGCTGGGCCGTCCATGCTGGCGCGGCTCGTCGCGCGGCAGGAATTGGCATTGCTCCTCTGCCTCATCCTGGTGATCGCGTTCTTTTCCTTCACCGCCGAGAATTTCTTCTCCGTGCGCAACATCACCAATGTGCTCGGTCAGGCTTCGCTGGCGCTGACAGCCGGCATCGGCTGCGCCATCGTCTTCATATCAGGCGAGGTCGACATCTCGATCGGCTCGCTGCTGGCGACGATCGCACTGCCGCTGATCATCATCATGAACGACACGAATTCTCTGCTGCTCGGCATCAGCGGCGCGCTGCTGTTCGGGCTGATCATCGGCGTCGTGAATGGCTATCTGACGGCCTATGCCGGCATCAACTCGCTGATCGTGACCCTGGGCACGATGTTCATCATGCGCGGCGGCGTTTATCTCTATACCGGCCAGCGTGCTATTCCAGACGACGCCGCGCTCGACAGCTTCATCGCGCTGTCGGACGGCCGCCTGTTCAACGTCGTTCCCTATTCGGCTGTCATCGCCATCGTCCTGCTCGCCGTCTTCGCCTACGTGATGCAGCACCGGCCGTTCGGACGGCAGATCTATGCCGTCGGCGGCAATCCGGAAGTGGCACGGCTGGCGGGTTACGACGTGCGCCGCGTCAAGTTCACCTGCTTCATCATCAGCGCGCTGCTGGCGACGGTAGCCGGCATCATCCTGGCAGCCCGCGTCGGTTCGGCGCAGCATACGGCCGGGCTGAATTTCGAGTTCCAGGTCGTCGCCGCCACCGTGCTCGGCGGGGTGAGCCTTGCCGGCGGCATAGGCAGCCTGACCGGCATGGCGCTCGGCGTGCTGATCCTGCAGTTCCTGTCCAACGGGCTGCGCGGTCTCGGCCTGCCGACCGAGTGGCAACTGGTCATCACCGGCATGATCATCATTGCCGCCGTCGCCTTCGACGAAGCAAAGCGCCGGCGCGCCATTGGAGGCTGATATGGATCGTCTCAAAGGGAAAACCGCAATCGTCACCGGCGCCGCCGACGGCATCGGCCACGCGATCAGCGAGGCGATGGCAAGGGAAGGCGCGCACGTCTTCCTCGGCGACATCGCCGACGAGAAGGGTGAAAAATTCGCAGCCGAGCTGCGCGCCGCCGGCCACCGCGCCGACTACATCCATTGCGACGTGGCGGAGGAGGCCGACATCGCCGCCCTGATCGACGCAGCCGTCGGCAAGACCGGCCATCTTGATATTCTCGTCAACAATGCCGCCATCGCCATCGGCGGCATGCCGGTTCACGAAATGAGCGACGAGCAGTGGCACCGGCTGATCGCGGTCAACCTTACCAGCGTGTTCCGCGGCTGCAAATATGCGCTGCCACATATGATCGCGCAGAAATCGGGCTCGATCATCAACATGGCCTCGGCACAAGGGCATATCGGGCTCGACGGCTGGACCGCCTATGCCGGCGCCAAGGGTGCGGTGATGGCGATGACGCGCCAGATGGCGGTCGAGTTCGGCCCGCTCAACATCCGCGTCAACTCGATCTCGCCCGGCACCATCAACACGCCGATGAACGACAAATTGGTCAAGGAGATCGGCGGCAATCTCGCCAAGGCCTGGGTCAAGATGCATCCGCTCGGCCGCATCGGCAAACCGTCCGAGGTGGCCGAAGCCGCCGTCTATCTGGCCTCCGACGCCGCCGGCTTCACCACCGGTACCGACCTGCGCGTCGACGGCGGCCTCACCGCGGCACCCCGCTACGTACCCGACCTGCTTTGACAACCAACGAGACATGAAATGAACAAAGCCCTCGAAGGCGTCCGCATTCTCGATTTCAGCCATCTGCTGCAAGGGCCGTTCGCCACGCAACTGCTCGGCGACATGGGCGCCGACATCATCAAGATCGAGCGTGCCGGCGCCGGCGACATGTTCCGCGGCATGACCTTCTTCGCCAAATGGGTCGGCGGCTCCGAAAGCCCGAATTTCCTCGCCTGGAACCGCAACAAGCGCTCCATCGCGCTCAACCTGAAAAGTCGCAAGGTGCATGCCATCATCATGGACATGGCTGAGAAGGCCGATGTGGTGGTGCAGAATTTCCGCCCCGGCGTGCTCGCCAGGCTCGGCTATGGCTACGAGGATTTCAGGGCGGTCAATCCCGCCATTATCTATTGCTCGGGCTCCGGCTATGGCGAGGAAGGCCCCTATGTCGAGCGCCCCGGCCAGGACATGCTGATCCAGGGGCTGTCCGGGTTGATCTCCAACACCGGCCGCGGCGATCAGGCTCCTGTTCCGGCCGGTGCCGGCCTGGCCGACCAGATCGGCGCCATGAACATGGTCTACGGCATCCTGTCGGCGCTCTACTATCGCGAGAAGACCGGCAAGGGCCAGAAGATCGAGGTCAATCTGCTCGCCGGCATGCTGGCGCATCTCAATCAGGAATATGTCGCCGTGCTCAATCTCGGTGAGGATTTCGTGCGCCCGAATTCCGGCATCGGCCACCCCGGCATGCAGGCGCCGTTCGGCGTCTATGAAGCGAAGGACGGCGGCTATGTGTCGATCGCCATGAGCCCGTTCAAGACGCTGTATGAAGTGCTGGAGGCGCCGCAGCTTGCTGTCTACGACGATCTGAAGACGCTGTTCGACAGGCGCGACGAGGTGTTCGACAAGGTCAACGCCGAAACCAGGAAGTTTGCCACGCAGGACCTGCTGGCGCGGCTGCTGGCAGCCGACATCTGGTGTGCCGAGGTGAAGGACATAAGGCGCGCAGCCGAGGACCCGCAGGTCAAGCACCTGGGCATGATCACCAGCTACGATCATCCCCGCGGCGGCAGGGTCAGGGTGGTCGCGCCGGCGGTCAAGATGAGTGAGACGCCGGCTACCATAGAGCGGCCGGCGCCGCTGGTCGGCCAGCATGGCCGCGAGATACTGGCCGAATTCGGCCTCTCCAGCGGCGAGATTGCAGCACTTGAGGCATCCGGCGACATGACCGTGGATGCTGCCTGACGATGAGCGTTTACCAGGCACTCACCTTGGAAATATCTGGGCGCGTCGCGGTCGTTACCTTCCGGCGCGCCGATCAGCTCAACGCCATGAACCGGCTGATGCAGAGCGAGATCACCGAGGTTTTCGAGGCGCTGTCGCGGGATGACGGGGTCGGCGCGATCGTGGTGACCGGCGAGGGGCGCGGCTTCATGGCCGGCGCCGACATCAAGGAATATGCCGCCCAGACAGCTATCGAGTTCGATGCCTTCCAGGCTGCCGGCACGCGCATGTATGCGGCGGTCGAGAACAACCGCAAGCCGGTCATCGCCGCGGTCAACGGCTTTGCGCTCGGCGGCGGCATGGAGCTGGTGCTGTGCTGCGACATCGTCATCGCCAACCAGTTCGCGAAGCTCGGCCTGCCCGAGATCAAGCTCGGGCTGGTCCCCGGCGGCGGCGGCACCCAGCGCAGCGTCCAGAAGCTCGGCCGCAACCGCGCCAATTTTCTGCTGATGACCGGCGCCATCGTGCCGGCTTCCGAGTTCGTCGGCGCCGGTCTGGTCAACGAGATCGTCGATGCCGAAAGGCTGATGCCGCGGGTGCGGGAACTCGCCGAGATGATCGCCGCCGAACCGGCCGCAGCGATCGAAGGGCTGAAAGCGCTGACCGTGCACGCCGTGTCGGGCGATCTGGCCGACGGCCTTGCCATGGAGCGCGATGTCCTGGGTGGCCTGTACCGCAGCGAGATCGGCCAGCGGCGCGTCAAGGAATTTGCTGAAAAGAGCGCGACGCGGCCGAAGAAGGCCGGGCAATGATCTCCCTGGTCAAGCCGAACCGGCCGCGCTTCACCGATGTCGAGGGCCTGGCCGCGATGGTCGGCGGCGGCGACGTCTTCGGTGTCGGTGGCCATCATTTTGCCCGGCTGCCGATCGCCTTGTTGCGGGCCATCGCCCGCTTGGGCGTCAAGGATCTTCGCTATGTCTGCTGGGCCGGCGGCCTGCCGCTCGAACTGCTTCTCGAAGCGAATGCCGTGGCGGAGGTCGATATCTGCTTTTCCAGCCTCGATATTTTTGGCTTGCCGCCGCGCTTCCGCGCGGCCGCCGAGACCAATGCCGTGCCGGTCCGCGACTGGACGGCGCTGGCCATGATCCAGGCGCTGCGGGCGGGGCAGCAGAACCTGCCGTTGATGCCGTTTCAGCTTCCGGAGGGTTCGGACATGCTGGCGCGCGTGCCGGGTGCGATCGCCGCGCCCGATCCGATCGCGGGAATCACGACCGGGATCATCCCGGCCTTGCGGCTCGATACCTTCGTCGTCCATGCCCAGCGTGCCGACGAGAGCGGCAATGTCCAGATCATCGGACCACGGGCGCTCGACTTCGCCATGGCCGGCGCGGCGCGCGAGGTGCTGGTCACGGTTGAGGAGATCGTCCCGGTCGGAGCGCTGCGGCATGATGGTCGGCAGAGCATTTTGACCCGCAACCAGGTGTCGGCGATCGCGCTGGCACCAGGCGGCGCCTATCCCGCCTCCTGCCTGCCATTCTATGTGACGGATTATCAAGCGTTGGCGGGGGCGTTCGCGGCCAAGGAAATACCTTTGCCGGACAGCCTGAGCATGCCTTCGGAAGGCGTGCCGGAGCGGGTTCAAGATGCTGCAAAAGTCCGCGCTGAAACAGTCCTCGCAATGCCCAGGCTCGTGCACGGCAACAAGGAGGCGTCCATCGACGAGATCATCGCCGCCCGCATCGCCGCTGAGCTTGACAATGAGAGCTTTGCAAGTGCCGGCGCGGTGTCGCCGCTCGCCAATGTCGCCTACCGGCTGGCCAAAGCGACGCACGCGCCGGACATGATCATCGCCACCATGAGTTGCGGCCATCTCGACATAGCACCGAGCCCGATGATCCTGTCGCTGATCGAAAGCCTCGATTGCGAGACGGCGGTGGCGCATGCCGGCGGCGACGACACCTATTCGACCTATTACCAGGCCGGCGCGGTGACGCATGAGATCGTCGGTGCCGCGCAGGTCGACCGCCGTGGGCGCGTCAACACCATTGCGCTGCGCAAGCGTGACGGCAGCCTTATCCGGCTGCCCGGGCAAGGCGGCATGGCCGACGTCGCCAACATGCATCGCGATTATCTGCTCTACGTCCCCCGCCATTCCGTGCAGTCGCTGGTCGAGACGGTCGAGATTGCCAGCTCGGCGCGCGGCCTGTTGACTGAGGCCGAACGCGAGCCGATGGGCTATCGGACCGGCGCGGCATTGGTGTTCACCGACCTTTGCGTGTTTCGGCTCGACGGGGAGAGCCGGCAATTGGCCGTCATCGAGACCATGCCGTGCGTGACGCGCCAGCAGCTCCAGGATGCCACCGGCTTTGCCCTGACATTCGATGCCGATTGCCGCGAAGTTGCGCTACCCTCAAACGAGACGCTCGACATCCTGCGAAACCGCATCGACCCGCTCGGCCTGCGGCGCCTCGAATTCGTCAGCGCCAGGGAGCGCAGCGCCCTGATCGCCGAGATCCTGGCCACCGACCGGCGGATGGTCGAGCGCTGCATCGCCGCACAGCGGTCGCATACTGCACCGGATTGAAGGGGGTGCGCATGGCAAAGCCGTTGCTCGAAATGTCGGCCGCGAGGGTCTTCTTCGATGGCATCTTCACCAGCCCGCGCATCGCCCATCCGGAAGGCGTGGCCATCCATCGCGACGGCTCGATCTGGTGCGGCACCGAAACCGGCGACCTGCTGCGCTTGGCCGCCGATGGCGGCTCGGTCGAACGCATGGGCGGTACGGAGGGCTTTCTGCTCGGCATCGCCTTCGATAGCGCGGGAAACTGTTTTGCATGCGATTTGAGACATTCGGCGATCTTTCGCTGGGATGCCGCGACGGCTGGTATGCAGCGCTTCGCCTCGGCCGGCATCCGCGTGCCGAACTATCCGATCGTCGACGAGACACGCGGCTGGCTCTACGTGTCGGACAGCCTCGGCGAAGACAACCGCTCCGGCATTTTTCGCTACGATTTGAAGACCGGCGAAGGCGGCCTGTGGTGCAGCGAGACCATGGCCTTCGCCAACGGCATGGCGATGGCGCCGGGTGGCGATGGGCTTTACGTCGTGGAAAGCCATGCGGCCTGCCTCAGCTATGTGCCAATCCGTGCCGACGGCACGGCAGGACCTCGCCAACTCGTCGTGGACGGCGTGAGCAACGTTCCCGATGGCGTCGCCTTGGCGCCGGACGGGTCGCTGTTCATCTCATGCTACGAGCCCAGCCGCATCTATCGTTGGCGAAAACACAGCGGGCTCGAGGTGCTGATCGAGGATCCGGCGGCAACGACGCTCGCCCACCCAACCAACATTGCCTTCAAGGGCGACAAGCTCTACACCGCAAATCTCGGCCGCTGGCACATCACCGAAATCGACTTGACGGCGATTTCCTAGATCGGGCCGAACCGGGCGGCGCTGCCCTATCCCAGCCGCCCGTGACTCGATCGGATGCGCAACACCTGCACCCGCGACGGCAGCTCGATCAGGAACTCTTCGTCCCGCTCGAGATGGTGGATTTTTGTCGGATCGCCGCCGGTGAGCGCCGCCATCGCCTCGACGTTTTCCCAATAGGAGATCGTCACGAATTCCGAATGGGTCGTCGTGTCCTCGCGAAAGGTCTGAACGCCCAGGGCCTTCTCGATCAGCGGCTTGATGCCGGCCTCGTAATTGTAACTCTCATAGGCATCCGCCTTTTCAGGCACGGTTCTGCCGCGCCAGATACGAGCGATGGTCGGGGATTTCTCTGTAGCTTTCTCTGTCATGGCCAATGAATTCCTGCTGGTCTGATTGGTCCGCGGCGTTCGGCAAGGCCAGCCAAGGAACGCATCTCCCCGGCTGGCAGCCTGGTATCCAGTTGCCGGCGACTTTTTATCCTCCCCGGCCGACGAGCTCGCGCTGCCCCAGACAGGCCTCCTGCCGACCGGTAGGAGACTTACTCCTGATCCTCGGCGCCGCCTCCGTGGAAGAAGGACCGGATTTCCTGCATGTCGACGCTGCCGTCACCGTCCTCATCGACGGCGTTGAATATTCGCCCGACGAAATCCTGGACTTCGCTCTGAGAAAGCGCGCCATCGCCGTCCGCATCTACTATGGCGAACATCATTCGCATCTTCGCGCCATGCATCCCGCGTGGAATGCCGCCGCGCCCTCCCATCTCCCACCCTCGCTCAGGCGGGCCCATCCTGTAGCCGCGATGCCAGCGGTCGGGACCTCGCCGTTCCTCCCGGGGCGCGCGATCTTCCTGCATTCTCTCCTCCAGCATCTCAGTCATCATCTGGCGCATCATATCGCGCATGGCATCCTGGCTCTGCCCGCTCATTGCGGGCGACTGTTCGGCGCCACGATCCGGCGCCGGCGCGGCGGGCGCAGGTGGGCTCGTCTGGCCGAATGCCGGCGCGGCCAACATGGCCAGCGCCGCAGCAATTACAGTGGTTTTGCTTGCGAGCGTCATCGTAATCTCCATCGTGTGAATTGTGGGCCGCTGCATCCAAGCCAAACCGGCTGCTCGCCTCATGGTTCCTGGGCAGTCCGGCTCGACGGCGCAAAAGTCCGCCTGGTCGCGGCAACGAAAGCCGCTTGCTCACGTTGCCATTGATGCAAAGCTCCACCAGGAGGAAAAAATGGCCGACGATAAGAGCAAGCGAGATTTCCGCGAGCGCGACCGCGTTGCTGCGGAAGACGACCGTGAAGTCGAGTATTTTGCCCAACAGAACGGCGTCACGGCCGACCAGGTCCGCCAGCTGATCAAGAGCTTCGGCAATGATCGCGGGCGCCTGACCGTAGCTGCGAAGGCATTGCGAGGGATTTCACCTGCCGGAGCCGACGAGGTGACCAGGGAAGCCCGCCAGCAGGCGACACCCATGCATCTCGGCAAACCCGACGAGTGATGCCGGGGGGCAACTGCTCTGCCGCTGCCGCGGGCATCAGAACTTGCGGCTCAAATAGTCCGAGCCGCGCAGTCCGAACCGCCACTCGGCATCGACAGCCTTGGAAATGCCGATCCGGCGGCCTGTCAGAACGGCGCCGGCTTCGCTCGGCGGCCTGAATTCGAATGGCGGCAGGTCCAGCGGCAGCCCGTCATAAGATTTGTCGATAGCCAGCGCCTGGCAAAGGCGGCCCGGTCCCGAGCAAAGCAGCCGGGGATCGTCAACGCGGCGATTGGCCCGCATCACCTCCAGCCCTAATCGCGGTTCGATTGCGCGGATAAGCACGGCACTGCCGGGCAGGCACACGGCATTGAGGCACCAATGCAGGCCATAGGAGCGATAGACATACGCGCTGCCCGGGGCGCCGAACATTGCGCCGTTGCGCACCGTCCTGCCACCGAAAGCATGCGAAGCCGGGTCATCCGGGCGATAGGCCTCGGTCTCGACGATGCTGCCGCCAACGCCGTGCAAAAGCAGCGAGGCGCCAATCATGTCGCGCGCCACGATGGTGGCGTCACGGGCAAAGAATTGATGGTTCGTAGCCAACGTGCACCGGACTGATCGCGCCTGGACCTGGCGCGACAACAAATTCTCGGACCGGAAGCAAAATGTCCAGCCACTGCGCCGCGGGTCTGGAACGGCTGTATTCAGCGCAGCATGGCCGCGCCGATGAAAACTGCAGCGGCCAGCACGACGATGGCGGCAATCACCATGACTGGCCCATATCTGCTCGGTTGGACGTCGGGCTCATCCGTCAGCGGGCGCATCGCATTGGCATAGCTCGCCTGGTTGGTAAACTTCGGCGTTTCATGGCGCGCGGCAGGGCTCTTCGGCGGAGCGTTGCCGGCGGATTCCGCGTCCGTTTCCATGGGAGCCGCAGCCGGATCGATGCCCGGGGTCTTGTCCCCTTCGCGCCCGGCGTCGATATCGCCCCGCGCCTGAGCCGGGCTTCGCCCAAGAGGTGCTGCGTCGGTCATCGTCGAGGTCCTTTCAGAGCATCGGCCTCAAGCATTCTAACCTGCGTCTCATTTCAAAGTTCCCCCGTTTCAAAATTCCCCGGTTCAAAGTTCCCCGGTTCAAAGTTCCCCCGTTTCAAAGTGCCAACGAGCGGAAACCGCCTGGGCCTGCTTCCAGGAACAACCGGCGATCGAGCGGGTTGAGCAAGCATCGGGAGAGCAACATGGACTTGGTGCGCCACGCGCCCAGATCGGCAGTTCGAAACAGGCTCCAGCGCATGATCTACTTCACCGCCGACACGCATTTCAGCGACCCGCGCATTTTGCGCATCGACCGCCGCCCGTTCGGCTCGCTGGCGGAACATGACCGGTCGCTCGTTGCGTTCTGGAACGAGACTGTCGGGCCGGACGACGAGGTCTGGCATCTCGGCGATTTTGCCAGGGGATCGGCCGCGTTCGTGTCGTCGCTTCTGGCGTCTCTTCATGGCAGCAAGCATTTGATCATCGGCAACAACGATGCTGCGGCCACCATCGAGGCCACAGGTTGGGCGAGCACGCAACACTACAAGGAGCTGGCGCTCGACGGCAGTCTGCTGATCCTTTGTCACTACCCTTTTCGCACCTGGAACCAGATCGGCAGGAAATCGATCGACCTGCATGGCCATTCCCACGGCAGGCTGACCCCGGTCACGCGCCAGTATGACGTCGGCGTCGACAGCTGGGATTTTCGTCCGGTCACGCTGACCACCATCCTTGCCAGCCGCGGCCGAAGGGCGGCGCGAGCAAAACCCGGCTGAAAGCGGCTGGCCGCAACCGGAACCTCTGCGCAGCTGAGGCGTTCGAAAATTGCAAGGCGTAAAGGCAAAACGCAATGGCTCAGAAGATCACGACAGGCGCGAACGACCGGCCGCGCAATGAAACCATCGGCCAATCCGGCGAAGGCCTGCCGGACGACAGCAGCAGGCCGCTCGAGGTCGACGAAGGCTGGGTCGCCCGGCTGAGAAACAAGCTGCAGGGCAACCCCCGGCAAGCCGCTCAGACCAACACGGACGAAGTCCCCGCAGGCACTCCAGGCGCTGGCGAGAATATTTGCCGCCGCTGTGCAGGGTCAGGCATGATCGACGGCCGCACCTGCCCCGAATGCGGCGGAACCGGCAAGGTGATGACGCCGATAGGCGGAGGCTGAGCAATTCCAGGAAAAGTGTGAAGCGGTTTTCCGTCCGGTATTTGCGTCAAACAATAAGATAGACAGGTTCTGCGTTTCCGCGGAACGATGAACCGTCCAGCGCCGGTCAGATCGCCGGCACCCACTTCCAGAACACGCCCTCCTTGCGGTCGGGGTAATGCTTGAACTCGCATTCGAAGCGCCAGCCATAGTTCTTGGCGGTGGCAAGCGCCTCTTTGCTGACCGGGTTCATGCCGGTTCCCGGCGCAAACCAGTCCTCCAGCAAGTCGTCGGGGATATAGGCGCCGATCCTCAAAGGCAGCTTTTCGAGGACGACATCCATTTCAGGTGGTGCAGGCACGGGGGCGCTCCTTTGAAACCTACCCGCAAAGAAGCCGTTTAACGCCAAGCGGGTTCATTCTTCTGTTCATAGTCCTGGAACGCCTTCTGGAGACCGCCGATCACCTCGGCGGACGTCTCGAACATCGCCTTCAGCTGCGGCTCATCGACCTTCTCGATGTCCTCGCGAAGGTGCTGCTTCACCTCCTCCAACTTTTTCTGCATTTTCTGCGTGTGGTGGCGCGGATCGCGGTCGGCAGCGCTAGTCATGATCAATCTCCAATTTGTGGATCTCGGAGAACTCGCCCGGCTCTGAGGATCGACAGGCGGGTTTGCAGCGTAAACGGCTTGCCGATAGCTGTGGTTCCCGACTGCGGATGCGGTCTTCGCGCGCCCAACGCGCTGTTCCTGGGTTCAACCGCCCGGTAGCAAGTCCGAAGGGCGCTTGCCGCGAATTCAAGACGCAAGCAGTGGCAGACGAGCATTGATGAAACTGAGAACTGATGGCGTCTCTGGCCAAGGACGGCAATCCACGACCTATAGCCTACGCCTCGTCCGCGATCCATTCGAGCGAGGCGCCATGCGGGTCAGTCCAAGCTACAGGGGAGCCGTTCGCAGATAGGAGGAAGCGGCCAGGCGGCCAGCTTGTTCCGGCGCGTGTGGCGATGGACGGGAAGACGCGAGGGAACTCGTTCGATACCCAATAAGGCGAGAGACGCATCGCCTGCTCGGCGAAAGCTTCTCTGTCACCAAGGTCGGAGACATAGTCGAGGACGGCTGTGTGAAAGATGACGAGTGTAGCGTTGTTTGGCGCTTCGTTGCAGAGTTGCACGAGGTCGCTCCCGCGCAGGTCGCCCTTCACCACCCGAGGCTTGACTGTGGCAGCGATCTTTAGGGCCGCCCGCAGATTGGCAAGCCGTGCTGTCTGTTCCGGCCAGACCAGTGTCTCAAGCCATGCGACTTGCGAGTCGTCCGAAGCATCTATCGGGCTCAGGTCCAATCCAGCCCGCCAGACGACTTGCGGCAAGGCCGTCGGCAATGGCGTTGTTTCGCTAGCGAGGCATCGGAAGACAGGCGGCTCCAAGGCCATTGCAGGTGCGAGGATCACCTTGCGTCCGTAGTCATAGCCGTAGAGGTCGGGCATGAGGCAGAGCCCTGCGGAGGTCCCGACCTCGATGAGGGCCAGCGGCTGCGGCAAACGCGCCAGGACGGGGAGCAGGGTGGCGCATCTTCCCGGCTCGTTGGTTTGCGTTGAGCGCTCGAGCATGAGCGAGCGGATAGCGTCGGGATTAGCCTGAAGCGCCTGGCGAAGCTCGGTCCACCCTGTTGGCGTGCCGAACAAGTGACGCACCGCTGCAAGTAGAAGGTTCGGTTGCCGCTTTAGGTCCGGAAGAGTCGACAGGAAACCGAGCGCCTCCCGATCCCCAGCGACTGCCCGAGCCAACTCCTCGTAGAGCGGCGAGCGACCGCGAGCTTCCGTACCGGCGAAGCGAATATATCGGGCTGAGATCTCGGCCAAGCCCTCCTCGTCCATATCCGCTGATCCTCGGTCCCGACGTCCCATCACAATACACGATCCACGGATCTGATTGGACCAGGCCACGGCGTTTTTACACAGGCTTGACCCCAGCGGACTTGCCGCGGTCGCCTACTTAACCGTTGCGTTATGAGGTCGTACGCAATCCAAAATCTGGGGAACTGTCCCTAATTGGTGTCTCACCCAGGGATGCGGTCCACCATGTCTCCGGTATAAACCGCAACCCATGTCTCCGGGTTGGACAATTTGAGATTTGGCGCACCCGACAGGATTCGAACCTGTGACCTCTGCCTTCGGAGGGCAGCGCTCTATCCAGCTGAGCTACGGGTGCTTTCAGGATCGGTGATCCCAAAAACGAACCAGCCGGTAAACCGGCCAGCCACGGCTTCTTAGCGGAAGCAGGCGCCGGCTTCAACGGGCAATCGCCAGCGGGCTCAAACTGCCGTAGCAGCCCGGGGGAGACAGACACCGTCCCGTCCGCCGCCACCGCCTGCTCATTCGGTCACGGTAAGCACCGCCTTGCCGCTGATGCTGCGCTGCCGCAGCGCGTCGAGGGCTTGACCGACGTCCCGCCACGGCACGGTGAGGACCACCCGCGTTTCGAGCCGGCCGGCTGCGATCGGCGCGAGCAGCGAGGCGATGTCGGCGCCTACCTCCGGACCAGAAGCGTAGTAGGCGAAGGTCTGCAGCCGCGCACCTTCGTGCCCCGGAACGAACTGGCGGAAGCCGATGGGCGTGAGTTCGCCGCGGCTCGAGCCGAACATGACGACGGTCCCGCCGGGCGCGATCCGTTCGATCGCGTGGGCGAGGCTATCGCCGCCCACCGATTCGGTAATCAGCGAGAACAGTCCTTCGGTCAGCTCGATCGTTTCGACGACCCGCTCGGCTCCGAGGCCGCGGAGATCGTCGGCATGCCGTTCAGCGGCGACCGCCACCACCGACGCGCCCTGCTGGCGGGCGATCTGGATCTGGAAACGGCCGACCGCGCCGCTTGCGCCGGTAATCAGGACCCGCTGGCCGGCCAGGTCGCCGCCGAGGCGCAGGGTCCGCAGCGCGGTCGTGCCCGCGACCGGAACAGTGGCGGCGGAGACGAAGCTGACGTCGTCCGGCAGGACGGCGAGGTGGTCGGTCGGAACGGCGACCCGTTCGGCCCACCCGGCCTCGTCGACCAGAGCCGCAACCCGGGCGCCGACGGCCGGCCCGGAGCCGTCGGCCGCGGCGCGCTCGACAATTCCGGCGACGTCCTGGCCAGGCACCCAGCCGTTCGGACGGATGTTGAGCAAGCGCAGTTCGCCGCGGTTCAGCGAGACTGCCCGGACCGAGACCAGCGCCTCATGCGGGGCGGGCTCGGGCTCACCAAGCTCGGCGAGCCGCAACCCGGTGGCGCTGTCGGAAGATGTGACCAAGGCGAGCATTGGTATCGTCCCTTCTTGCTGCGTGGCGGACGCCAGCCTGTTTTCGTGCGCCGGGCTTGTTGGTCCGACGTTCAGAACGCAAGCAGGGCATGACTAAATGGAAGTCCGCCTGTCGGCTTCTGAGTTACTCATCCCTAAACTATCGACTTTCCTGTTTGAGTAATTTAGATATCTTGGCAGTCGATCGCTAAAAACAGTCAATGTGAGACAGCCGCTCCGCTACCCCTGGCCTTTCGATCCGGATGACGTCCTCGCCCCGGCAATCGCCGTGCGCGTTGACGTTACCGAAACCGGGGCGGAGGTGCCGGACCACCACCACCGCAAGGGGCAACTCGTCTTCGCGCTGGGCGGCGGCGTCACATGTCGCGTCCCCAGCGGTCTGTGGATGGTGCCGCCGCATTGCGCGGTGTGGATTCCCGGCGACATGGAGCACAGCAATATCGCGACCGCCAATGCCCGGATTTTCTTCGTCTATATCGAACCGGGAGCTGCCGACCTGCCGGACCGGTGCTGCACGCTTTCGATCACGCCGTTGCTGCGCGAGCTCATCATAGAGCTGACGGATCGCGTTGAGGACGATGACGCGAGGGGCGAGCTCCTGACCAGGGCTCTGCTCACCGAACTGCCGCGCATGCCTGTCCAGCAGCTGCATTTGCCGATCTCGTCCGAGCCGCGCTTGAGGCGCATCGCGGCGGCGTTGGCGCAAGATCCTGCCGATCGCAGCACCCTGGCGGAATGGGCCAGTCGCGTCGCGCTCAGCGAGAGCAGTCTCGCACGTCTCGTGGTGAAGGAGACAGGGCTGACCTTCGGGCGCTGGCGCCAGCAACTGCACCTGATCGTCGCAATGCGCGAGCTGGCCTCCGGCGCCAGCGTGCAGCAGGTTTCGGCCGATCTCGGTTACGAATCGGTCACCGCCTTCATCACCATGTTCAAGAAAGCGCTTGGCAAGCCGCCGGCAAAGTATCTCAGCAGTGTCGCGCAAAACGGCGGCTCTGCGTTTGTCGCCTGAACCCGCACGCGGTCAACACTCGGACTTCAACTATCACTGCTCCTCGGGATACAGCAGCCGCGTCTTTGCCTCGGAGGTCGGCAACAGGCTGCGCTGGATCAGCGCCTCGACGTGGTCGTTGCGCTGGCGCGCGCTGTCGGCGCCCATCACCACGATGATCAGCCTGTGCCCGTCCGCATTATAGGAGGTGACGATGTTGAAGCCCGAAGCCCTGATGTAGCCGGTCTTGATGCCGTCGACCCCGCGCACCCGGCCGAGCATGTCATTGTGGCCGCGCACCAGCCTGCCGCGGAACATGAAGTCGCTTTCAGAGAAATAGTGGAAATGCTGCGGGAAGCGGGCGTGCAGCGCCATGCCGAGCACCGCCATGTCGCGCGCGCTCGTGTGCTGGTCGCCGTCCGGCAGGCCCGAGGCGTTGCGGAACACGGTGCTGCTCATGCCGATCTGGCGCGCCTTGGCGGTCATCATGCCGGCGAACGCCTCTTCGCTGCCGCCGAGATATTCGGCAACGGCGACCGCCACGTCATTGGCCGATTTGACGATGATGGCGCGGATCGCCGAATCGACGTCGATGGTCTCGCCGCGCCTGAACCGCAGCTTGGTCGGCGGCTGCCGGGCGGCGTTGTCCGACACCGGAATTTGCGTCTCCTTGCTGATGCGGCCCTGGTCCAGCGCCTCGAACAGGAGGTAGAGCGTCATCATCTTGGTCAGCGACGCCGGATAGCGCGGCGCCGTCGAGTTGACCTCGAACAGCGTCTTGCCGGTGCCGGCATCGATGACCATGGCGGCATATTTCTGCGGCGGCGCCGGTACCGCCAGCACGCTGTCGGGCGGCGTGACAGTCGTGCAGCCGGCAGCAAACAGCAGCAGCGCCAGCACAGCGACGCATTTGTGGATGGACGAAAAGAACCGGAAGGCGGACAAGTCAGTTCCGAAGGCAGGCAGTTTCTGAGACGAGGCGAAGCTATCTTAACGCAAAGGCACAGTCCATTTGGTTAATATCGGTCTGGCCCTCGAACGGTGCCCTGTCCACAGGCCGACGTGGCGCCGCCTGATGTGAATTGCCGGCCACCGCGCTTGCGCAACCGGCGGCGAGTGGGCTTTGCTGGCGCCGACAGAATCGGGCCGCCAGAATCGGGCTGGCAGAATCGGGCTGAATCGGTAGGTGCACATGGATACGGTCACGATCACGGCGAAGGGCATTTCGGTATCGGTCGATCTTGCCGTCGGCCATCTCGCCGACATGACGGTCGATATCGATGGCCGCCGGCTGAAGCCGCTGCATCGCGCACCCTGGGTCGGCGAGCCGCGCGAGATGCTGCCGAAAGACCTGCCTGAAGGGACGGTCCACCTGTCCGGCGATTTCCTCTGCGCGCCGTTCTCGATCAGCGACGTCGAAGCGGCACCTTTGCATGGCTGGCCGGCAAATAGCCGCTGGGACGTGGTCGACAGCGCGGCAACGGCCGACGGCTGGCGCGCCGTCTTCCGCTTGCAGCGCCCGGTCATGGGCGCAACCGTCGACAAGATCCTGACCTTGCGCGACGATCATCCCTTTCTCTATCAGGAGCACGTCTTTTCCGGCGGCGCCGGCGCCATTCCCGTCGCCCACCACCCGATGACGGTGATGACGGCCGGCGGCAGGCTGGCCTTCTCGCCCAAGCGCCTTGCCGCAACGCCGAGTGAGGCGCCGGAGCCCGATCCGGCCCGCGGCCGCTCGTTGCTCGCCTACCCGGCGCGAACCGCCGACCTGACGCGCTTTCCCGTCGCCAACGGCGGCACGATTGACCTGACCGCCTATCGCATGGACCAGCTGCGTGAGGACTTCGTGACGCTGGTCGAGGCCGATCATGGCGGGCCGGGCTGGACGGCGCTGGCGCGCCAGGCGGAAGCCGATCTCGTGCTGGTGCTGAAGAACCCGGCCGAACTGCCGGTCACCATGCTGTGGGTCAGCAATGGCGGGCGCGATTATGCGCCATGGAGTGGCCGCCACCGCGGCGTGCTCGGCATCGAGGACGGCCGCACGGCCGTCGGCCACGCCGCATCGCTCGGCGACAATTGGCTGAAGCGCGAAGGCGTGGCGACCGCCTTTGCCCTTTCCGAAGGGCGCCGCTTTTCGTTCCGCCATGTCATCGGCGCACTGCCATGGCCATCCGGCGAGCCGCCGCACGACGTCACGACCTCGCCGGGCCGCATGCGCATCCTGGCGGCTGACGGTGCCGTGCGCGACATCGGCTTCGACCGCGATTTCCTGCGGATCGGCCAATCCAGGCCCGATTGAAGGCTTGGCACAAGCCGGCGTTTGAAATTTTCAAAAACTGCCGCCAAAATGCGCCAGGACCATCTTATGGATGCCAATGTCAGAAATCGCCCACATCGCTGCTGTCATTTTCAAACGCGCCGGCAAGGCACCGCGCTTCATCGTTGCCATTGCCGGTCCGCCCGGCGCCGGCAAGTCGACATTGTCGACAGGCTTGCACGACCTGCTGCCGGAAGGCACGGCGGAAGTCGTGCCGATGGATGGCTTCCATTACGATGACGTCGTTCTCGATCGACGCGGCCTTCGCGCGCGAAAAGGTGCTCCGGAAACCTTTGATTTTGCCGGCTTCGAAGCGCTGCTGAAGCGCATCCGCGCCGGCGAGCCGGATATCGCCATCCCGGTCTTCGACCGCAGCATGGAGCTGTCGCGCGCCGCCGCTGCGATCATCGCCGCCGACGCCAAATTCATCCTGGTCGAAGGCAATTATCTGCTGCTCGACGAAGAACCTTGGACGCGGCTGGCGCCGCTGTTCGACTTCTCGATCTTCGTCGATGTGCCGCGCGCCGAGCTCGAGCGCCGACTGCTGGAGCGATGGCACGAGCACGGCCGCTCCGACGAGGACGCGCGCGCCTGGATTGCTTCCAACGACATGCCGAACATTGATCGCGTGCTTGCTCGTCGGCGGCCCGCTGACCTGGTGGTCGGTGAACAGGCCTGATCTGTAAGGACTATTGGGCCGGAACCTTAACACTTTCAGGCCGTTATCCCGAACACGGCAATTGTGCCGCATGAGGGAACGGTTCGATGGAAACCATGGCAAAAAAGCCTGCGCCCGCCAAGGGCAGGGCAACACGATCAAAAGCCACTCGAGTGAAAACCAGCGCCGGCCCGGCAGCAGCGGCCCGCTCCAAGGATGCGGCAAAGCCCAGCTTTGGCAAGGCGGCGCCGAAAAAGGTGATGCCTGCCGCGGCCAAAGCCGCTGCACCCAAGCCCAAAAGATCGGCAAGCAGCAGAGGATCGATCGCAGGCAGCGCAATGCGCACTGTTAAAGCAACGGCCAATGTCGCCGCCGGTGCCGTGCTTGCCACCGCCAAAGGTGCGGCGTCGCTTGCTGCTTCCGTAGTCGGCAAGGGCGGCTCAAAGCCCCGGACCAAGGCAAAATAGCCGAGCGGAATCGACGTAAGATCAGCTTCTGGCCGGAATGGTGAGGCCCCTCTGCACCGCCGGTCGGGCGAGGCCACGCTCCAGCCATGCGCCCACGCTGGGGAAATCGTCGAAACCGACGAGTTCCCGCGCCTCGTAGAAGCCGATCAGATTGCGCACCCACCCAAGCATCGAAATATCGGCGATCGTGTAATCGTCGCCCATGATCCAGTTGCGGCCCTTGAGCCTCGTTTCGAGGACGCCGATCAGCCGTCGCGACTCGTCGCGATAACGTTCCAGCGGGCGCTTGTCGGCGATTTCGCGCCCAGCGAATTTGTGGAAGAATCCGACTTGGCCGAACATCGGCCCGATCGAAGCCATCTGGAAGAACACCCACTGGATCGTCTCATAACGCAGCGTCGCGTCTGCCGGGACCAGCTGGCCGGTCTTGTCGCTGAGGTAAAGCAGGATGGCACCGGATTCGAACAAGCCGATCGGCTTGCCGCCCGGGCCGTCCGGATCGATCATCGCCGGTATCTTGCCGTTCGGGTTCAAAGACAGGAATTCCGGGGTCCAGCTCTCGTTCTTGCCGATATCGACGGCATGCGGCTCGTAAGGCAGGCCAAGTTCCTCCAGCGCGATCGATATCTTCACCCCGTTCGGCGTCGGAAACGAATAAAGCTGGATGCGGTCGGGGTGGCTCGCCGGCCAGCGCCTGGCAATCGGAAACGCGGACAGATCGGTCATCGAAACTCCTGGTAGGGGACCGCGCCGAGCGGCACGGTCATGGCGGGTCGCAGAGAGTTAGGCGCGACGCCTGGCGCGATCAATATGCGCATGGAAAGTTTCGCCGGCCCCGGTGAAGGACCCGCAAGGGGTGCGGTCACACGGCCTTTACCGCCAGCACCGCATTGGTGCCGCCGAAGGCGAAGCTGTTGCTGATCGCGGTGCGCACAGTGCGTTCGCGCGCCACGTTCGGCGTGATGTCGAGATCGCAGTCGGCGTCGGCTTCCCGATAATTGGCGGTCGGCGGCACGATGCCTTCGCGGATCGCCATCACGCAGGCGATCATTTCCAGCGCGCCGGAGGCGCCGAGGCAGTGGGCGTGCATCGATTTGGTCGAGGACACCGAAAGCTTGTAGGCATGGCCGCCGAACACGCGTTTGATCGCCGCCGTCTCGATCTGATCGTTGGCCTTGGTGCCGGTGCCATGCGCGTTGAGATAGTCGACGTCCTCGGGATTGAGCCCGGCATCGACGAGGCAGAAGCGCATCGCCGCCTCAGGCCCTTCGATGGTTGGCGCGACGATATCGGAGGCGTCGGCGGAAAGGCCGACGCCGGCGATTTCGGCAAGGATGGCGGCGCCGCGCGCCATGGCATGCTCATATGTTTCCAGCACCACCATGCCGGCGCCTTCGCCGAGCACGAGCCCCTGGCGGTCGCCCGAAAACGGCCGGCAGGTGTCCGGCGACAATACCCGCAGGGCCTCCCAGCCCTTGAGGATGCCCCAGACCAGCGGCGCATCGGTGCCGCCGGCGACCATGACGTCGGCCCGGCCGAGCCTGATCTGATCGACCGCCGAGGCAATGGCGTGGTTGGATGACGAGCAGGCAGAGGTGATGCCGAACACCGGCCCGCGCAGACCAAGATTCATGCTGACATGGCCGGCTGCAGCGCCCGGCATTACTTTCGGGACGGTGAAGATGCCGGCGCGGTTCTTGCCTTCGAGCAGGATGGCGCGATAGTTCTCTTCGATTGCCTCCCAGCCGCAGACGCCGACGCCGACGATGGTGCCCATCCGGTAGGTGTTGGCCGCGTGCGGGTTCAATCCCGCCTGCTGTGCCGCCTCCCGCGCGGCGATCGTCGCCAGAAGGCTGAAGCGGTCCATCGACACGACCTGCTTGCGGTCGATGCCGTGCTCGGGAAGCGCCTTGATTTCGCAGCCGACCTTGACCTTCAGATCATGCAGCAGCGGATTGTCGATCGCGCCGATTGCCGAACGGCCGGCGCGCATTTCATTCCAGATTGCCGATGCATTGGTGCCGAGCCCGCATAATCCGCCGATGCCCGTGATGACGACGCGCTTGTGCATTCAGTCAGGCTTTTTTCGCGATCAGCGCGCGAACCGCCTCGACCATGTCGCCGACATTCTTCAGATTGCTCCAGGCATCGACAGTGTTCATCTCGATTTCGATGCCATACTCTTCCTCGAGATCGAAGATGATCTCCGTCAGTTCCAGCGAATGGATGCCAAGGGCGGTCAGTTCGGTACTGGTGGTGATTTCCTCGCCGCCCGGCTCGGCATGAGCCTTGATCTTGGCGATGATATCGTTTGCCAGCTGGTCAGCCATTCGGTTTCTTCCCCAACTCTGTCGTTTCCCGACGCCAACTGATCAGCGCCCCTTTTGTCCTCGATTACGTCGTCATCGTCGCCTTTTACCCCCGCCAGGCGCCGGTGACCGTACCAAGGTGGCTCCCTCTATAGAAACCGAAACGCTGTCAAGCAACAAGCTATATATCGACAAAGCCGCCGCAGTGCTTAACGTTGGCGTCGTGGATACGATCGCATATAGCTTGACTTCAGTGCCGGCGGCCCAGCGTGTTGCCGGCGTCGCGCGGCTTGGCTGCGACTGGAACGGGGGCCGCACGCGTCTTCGGCGTCTGTACCAGGACGGTTCGGCCAAGATCCGCATGCCGGCGGTCTCGGCCGATCCGCTCGAAGCCGTCCTGATCAACACCGCCGGTGGGCTGACCGGTGGCGACCGTCTCGCCTGGGAGGTCGATGTCGGTGCCGGCGCCTCCGCAACCATAACAACGCAGGCCTGCGAGAAAATCTATCGCGCCGCGTCCGACCGCGCCGAAGTGCGGGTGCAGCTGACTGTCGGGGAAGACGGCCACATTGCCTGGCTGCCACAGGAAACCATTGTCTTCGACCGCTCGGCCTTTGCCCGCAGCCTTGACGTGGAGCTTGCCAGCGGAGCCGAGGCGCTGATCCTGGAGGCTACCGTCTTCGGCCGCCTGGCCATGGGTGAACGGGCTTCGCAAGGCCATTTCCACGACCGCTGGCGCGTCCGCCAGGACGGGGCGCTGGTCCATGCAGAGGAGTTCCGCATCGGGCCGGACATTGCGGCCACCTTGAACCGTCCCGCAGCGGCCGGCGGTGCCGTCGCCGTGGCGACGCTGCTGATGGTGTCGCCACGGGCAGAGGCTTTGCTCGAGCCGACCCGGGGCATAGTCGGCGGCCAGGGCGGCGTCAGTTTCTGGAGCGTGCGGAAATCTGGCAAGCTTCTTGCGAGGCTGTTCGCTGAGGACGGCTACCAGCTCCGCAAGCGGCTGGTGCCGCTTGTCGAATTGCTCAACGGACGGGCGGGCCTGCCCAAATTATGGTCACTCTGATTTCGATTGTGCCACCGCAGGGAAAAGCATGAATCTGACGCCGAGGGAGAAAGACAAGCTGCTGATCGCCATGGCGGCGATCGTGGCCCGCAAGCGGCTCGAACGCGGCGTCAAGCTCAATCATCCGGAAGCGATCGCGCTGATCACCGATTTCGTCGTCGAGGGTGCCCGCGACGGCCGCGCGGTCGCCGAGCTGATGGAGGCCGGCGCCCATGTCGTCACCCGGGCCCAGGTGATGGAAGGCATTGCAGAAATGATCCACGATGTGCAGGTCGAGGCGACGTTTCCAGACGGCACCAAGCTGGTGACCGTGCACGAGCCGATCAGATAACACCGCCAAGGAGAGGAAATGCTTGAGCTGCGTCCCAACTGCGAGTGCTGCGACAAGGATCTGCCGCCCGACGCGACGGATGCGGTGATCTGCACCTTCGAATGCACCTTCTGCGCCGACTGCGCACAAAACGTGCTCGGCGGCGCCTGTCCGAATTGCGGCGGCAACTTCTCGGCCCGCCCGATCCGTCCGGCAGCGCTGCTGAAGAAATATCCGGCCTCCACCAAGCGCGTCCTCAAGGCAGAGGGCTGCGGTCCGGCCCGCAAGGCAGCGTGAGAGGGATGATGATCTCAAAGATGGAAGGCACGCCGATGATCCCCGCTACGATGAAACGCTCAACGCTGTCGGCGGTCCTGTTGCTGGCGGCAGCAATGCCAGCCTATGCCCATGTCGGCGTCGGCACGGTTTGGTCCTTCACCGCCGGCTTCTCCCACCCGCTCTCCGGCCTCGATCACATGACGGCGATGATTGCCGTCGGGCTATGGGCCGCGCTCAAGGGCGACAAAGCGATCTGGGCATGGCCGCTGGCCTTCGTAAGCGTCATGCTGGCCGGCGGCGTGCTTGGCATGCTGCATGTGCCGATGCCTTTCGTCGAGCCGGCGATACTGGCGTCCGTCGTGGCACTCGGGCTGCTGGTTGCGCTCGCCGTCGATCTTCCTGTCTCGGCCGGCGTCGCCGTCATCGGCCTGTTCGCGCTGTTCCACGGCTATGCCCATGGCACCGAGGTGCCTGAGAATGCCGGCGGACTCGGCTATATGGCGGGCTTTGCCGTTGCCACGGCACTGCTCCACGCCGTCGGCATCGCGGCCGGTCTCGGCCTCGGCTGGCGCTTCCGCGGGCTTGCCCGCGCCGCTGGCGCCGCTTGTGCCGCGATTGGCGCCGGCCTCGCTTTCGGCGTCGTGTGAGGCCGCGATGATCCCCGGCGAAATCATCACGGCAAGCGGCGAGATCGAACTGAACAAGGGTCTGGCGACGGTCACCTTGAAGGTAGCCAACAGCGGCGACCGGCCGATCCAGGTAGGCAGCCATTATCATTTCTTCGAGACCAATGAGGGACTGAGATTCGATCGCGACAAGGCCCGCGGCATGCGCCTCGACATCGCTGCCGGCACCGCCATGCGTTTCGAGCCCGGCCAAGAGCGCGACGTTACCCTGGTGCCGTTCGGCGGCAAGCGCGAGGTCTACGGATTTCAGCAGAAGATCATGGGCGCGCTGTGAGATCGAAGGCGTCGAGCAGTTTCGGCTCAGCCGGGCGGCTTGGCCGCCGCATAGATGACGACCTTTCCCGGATCGTCGAATTCCACCGCCAGAACGTCCTCGGTTTGCACTCGCCGCGAATCGATGGCGTTGAACAGCAATGCGTTCGCCTCGATCTCCTTGCGCAGCTCGGCGATGTCGTCCCGATGTTGCCTGACCTTGTTTTCGATCGCCGGCGGCGGGCCGCCTTCGGTGCGCGCGGCATCGGTAAGAAACACGATATCGACCTTGTCGAGCTTGGATGTCTTGCGCACGGCGGCGATGTTTTCACGCGTGCGGTCGATCGCCGAACTGACCTTGCCGGCTTCCGCATTTGTCTGGGTCTCTTCCTGGCCGACCTCCGAGCCGACGATCCGGTTGACGGTCTCGGCGCTGTCGAGGCTCTGCGCGTTCAGCGCGGCGTGCGGAATGCTGGCTGCCAGAAACGCGGTCGCGGCAATCCCATGCAGCCATCTGGTGTCGGAGAAGGTGGTGATCGCCATCGCTCGTTCTCAGGGTCCTTTTCGAGGCTCGTGTCAGGGCGACAGGACCGAAACGCAACGTCCCCCGTGAAGGTTCCCTTTGCGACGCGGCGGGCTGGCCGGGCGCCGGCCCGCCGCCTCGTCTCGTCAGCTCGCTTTCTTGGTGATCAGCGTCAGCGCGCCATTGGTGCTCATGCTGGCGGCGATCACCTGCGCCGAGGTGAGCCCCTTGGCTTCGAGCGCGGATTTGACCTGCGGTGTCGCGTCGATCGAGCCGCGCAGTTTCTGCAGGTCGGCATCGCTGCGCTTGGCGATGACCTCGTTGACCTTGGCTTGAGTGTCCGCGGGCAGATCCTTGATATCGACGACGTTGATCGCGTGGATGGTGGGCGCCTGCGGCTGCGCCCCGGGCGTGGCAGGAGCAGGCGCGGCCGGCGCCGGACTGGGCTGCTGCGCGGGCTGTTGCTGGGCGCTGGCGGCGGTTGCGAGCACCAGCGTGGCGGCGGCTGCCAGAAGGGTCGTTTTGTGCATGGATGTTCCTTTCCATCGATTGGCAAATTGTGGTTTTGGGGTGGCCCGGCCACCTCAAACGCTAAATGGGATCGGAAAGTGTCGCTCAGCGGGTCATTGCGTGACCATAGGATGGCGATGTGGGGCCCGGCTTCGACAAGCGGTATTTTCGGGCTGTATTTCGGGAGCAATTGCTGATGGCTAAAATCACCCGCGCCGCCTATGCGCAGATGTACGGCCCGACCGTCGGCGACAAGGTCCGGCTCGCCGACACCGAGCTGTTCATCGAGGTCGAAAGGGATCTCACTCTTTACGGCGAGGAGGTGAAGTTCGGTGGCGGCAAGGTCATCCGCGACGGCATGGGCCAGAGCCAGGTGTCGCGCGCGCAAGGCGCGGTCGACACCGTCATCACCAATGCGCTGGTCGTCGATGCCACCGCCGGTATCGTCAAGGCAGATATCGGCCTCAGGGACGGCCGTATCGCCGCGATCGGCAAGGCCGGCAATCCGGATACCCAAGGCGGCGTCACCATCATCATCGGTCCCGGCACCGAGATTATCGCCGGCGAGGGCAAGATCCTGACCGCCGGCGGCTTCGACGCGCATATCCACTTCATCTGCCCGCAGCAGATCGAGGAAGCGCTGATGTCGGGCATCACCACCATGCTCGGCGGCGGCACCGGCCCGGCGCACGGCACGCTGGCCACCACCTGCACGCCTGGGCCGTGGCATCTGGCGCGCATGATCCAGTCTTTCGACGCCTTCCCGATGAATATCGGCCTGTCGGGCAAGGGCAACGCGTCGCTGCCCGCCGCGCTCGAGGAGATGGTGCTTGCCGGCGCCTGCTCGCTGAAGTTGCACGAGGACTGGGGCACGACGCCGGCTGCAATCGACTGCTGCCTGTCGGTTGCCGACGATTACGACGTGCAGGTAATGATCCACACCGACACGCTGAACGAGTCCGGCTTCGTCGAAAACACGGTCGCGGCGATCAAGGGCCGCACCATCCATGCCTTCCACACCGAAGGCGCCGGCGGCGGCCACGCGCCTGATATCATCAAGGTCTGCGGCCTGCCTAACGTCATTCCGTCCTCGACCAACCCGACACGCCCCTACACGATCAACACGCTGGCCGAACACCTCGACATGCTGATGGTCTGTCACCATCTGTCGCCGTCGATCCCCGAAGATATCGCCTTTGCCGAGAGCCGCATCCGCAAGGAAACCATCGCCGCCGAAGACATTCTGCACGACATCGGCGCCTTCTCGATCATCTCGTCGGACAGCCAGGCCATGGGCCGTGTCGGCGAAGTGGCGATCCGCTGCTGGCAGACCGCCGACAAGATGAAGCGGCAGCGCGGTTCGCTGCCGCAGGAGACCGGCGACAACGACAATTTCCGCGTCCGCCGCTACATCGCCAAATACACCATCAATCCGGCCATCGCGCATGGCCTGTCGAAGGACATCGGCTCGGTGGCGGTGGGAAAACGCGCCGACCTCGTGCTGTGGAATCCGGCCTTTTTCGGCGTCAAGCCGGACATGGTGCTGATCGGCGGCATGATCGCCGCCGCCCCGATGGGCGATCCCAACGCCTCGATCCCGACGCCGCAGCCGATGCATTACCGGCCGATGTTCGGGGCCTACGGCAAGGCGATGACCAATTCGTCGGTGACCTTCGTTTCGAAGGCCGCGCTCGACGCCGGCCTGCGCGGCAGGCTCGGCGTCGACAAGCAGATGGTCGCGGTCGAAAACACCCGCGGCGGCATCGGCAAGCATTCGATGGTGCTCAATGACGCCACGCCGCATGTCCAGGTCGACCCCGAAACCTATGAGGTCCGGGCCGACGGCGAACTCTTGACCTGCGAGCCAGCAACCGTGCTACCGATGGCGCAAAGGTACTTTTTGTTTTGAGGTGATGCGTGTTCTGGCGCACAAGCTCCCCGCTGGACGCCGACGACGAGGAGTGGCAGCTCGATTGCTGGGGTTGGCTGCTCAGGCATTTCGGCGGGGCAGCCGCGCTGCGCAAACGTTCGCTGATCTTGCCAACACGAGCATTTTTCACCCCCTCTGAAGAACAGGGGCACGCCGCTGCATCGCACTATTTCGGGCAGGTGGCGGCATATTTTGGCATCGATGCGACCCGCTTCAATCTCGTGCCACAGGAAGATTCAATCGATCCGGTTTTGGGACCGCTTCAGGTCCTTCAGGACGCGCCGCGGGAGCCTGCCGGGACCTTCTCCGTGTCCCGGGGCGGTGCCATGACAATCACCTACAATCCGGCGATCGTTCCCAAGCCCATGAAGCTCATTGCGACGTTCGCGCATGAGATTTGTCATCCATTGCTGTTCTCGGTGCCTGAAGAACCGCCGGGCGGCACCGAGATGGAGGAGTTCGCAACCGATCTCGCGGTCACCTTCTTCGGCTTTGGTATCTTCAATTCCAACACTGCGGCGAGTTTCACTCAGTACCGCGACACCGCCACCGGCACGCAAGGCTGGTCCTTCGAGCGACAAGGCTATCTGTCGCCAGCGGAACGCGCCTTTGCGCTGGCGCTGTTCATCCAGGCGCGCGGTCAGGGAATACAGGACGCGCGCGAGTATCTGGATTCCGGGCCGTTGGCCTATTTTCGCAAGGCAACGAAGTATCTGGCGCAGACGCCATCCATTTCATCCGATCTGCTTGCGGCGCACCAATAGCCAAGGTCTCAACGGACTCAAGATTCGAACGGCAGGTCAGCGCAGCAGAAACCGGTTTTCACTTTTCAGATCACAATCTAGAACGCCAAATGTAGAACATGCCGCGCCAGGCCTATGGACCAGCAACTCCCCTACGCCCACGACATTTTCCCGCATATCCGCATCGTCCTGGGCATGGTGATCGGCCTTGGCGTCACACGGCTGCTGTCGGGGCTCGCCCGCATCGTCCAGCATCCCGGCCAGTACCGGCTCTATCCCGTGCACCTCGCCTGGGTTGCGTCGGTGCTTTTGATGCTGGTGCATTTCTGGTGGTGGGAGTTCGGTCTGTTCCAGATCGAGAATTGGACCTTCGGCAAATACCTGTTCATCATCTTCTACGCCGTCACGCTGTTTTTGCTTTGCGCGCTGCTGTTTCCGGATTCGATGCTGGACTACACCAGCTATGAGGATTTCTTCTATTCGCGCCGGGCCTGGTTCTTCGGCCTGCTGGCGGCGACCTATCTGCTCGACGTGATCGATACGCTGCTGAAAGGGCCGGAGCATTTCGCCCATTTTGGCGTCGAATACCTGATCCGCACGCCGGTTTTTGTCGCGCTTTGCGTCATTGCGATCCTGCTGCGCGACCGCCGCTTTCACATCGCCTTTGTCGCCGGCGCGCTCGTCTATCAGATATCGTTCATCCTGCGGCTCTTCGACACGATCGTCTGAGCCCCATTGGGGCGGCGGACGGCATAGGCTAGGCTTTTTTTTGAGAGGCAGTTTTTACATGAAGCTCGACATCCGCACCGACTTCACCAAATTCCCGCGCGCCGTCTCCGCCCTGGCCGCAGGCGAAGCCGGAACCACGACGCCATACGACAGTGCGGTGCTTGCTCATGACGAGCGGCATCTGCGCCGTCGCGCCATCGAAACGGCCCGTAGCGACAAAGTGCTGGTCGACCTGCCCGAACCGGTGACCTTGAACCATGGTGACCGGCTGGTGCTGGAGGATGGCCGCCACATCGAGATCATCGCGGCCGAGGAGCCGCTCTACGATATCCGTGCCGGCGGCCCTATCCATCTGGCCGAACTTGCCTGGCATATCGGCAACCGTCATCTCGCGGCAAGCATCGAGGCTGACCGAATCCTCATCCTGCGCGACCATGTCATCAAGGCGATGCTGGAAGGGCTGGGCGCCACGGTGAGCGACGTCTCCGAGCCATTCAAGCCGGTGCGCGGCGCTTATTCCGGCCATGGCCATTCTCACGCCGAGGCGCATGCGCACAGCCATGCCGAAGCGCATTCCCATACCCATACCGAATCGCATTCCCACAGCCATTCGCACGACCATGACCATGACTGACCAGCCTTCCAACGTTGCCCAGCCTTCCAATATTGCTTTGTTGCGGCTGATGGCGTGGCTGTCGCCTTCCTTCCCGGTCGGCGGCTTTTCCTACAGCCATGGTCTCGAGCAAGCCGTGCATGCCGGGCTGGTTGCCGACAGCAAAGAGCTCGCCGCGTGGCTGGAAACGCTGGTCGAGATGGGTTCGGGCTGGAATGATGCGGTGCTGTTTGCCGAAAGCTGGCACAGGGCGCGCGAAACCGGCGATCTCGATGAAATCGTCGCCCTTGCCGAAGCTCTGGCAGGCTCGCGCGAGCGCCATGCCGAGACCATGCTGCAGGGCGCTGCTTTCATGAAGGCGGCCTTCGCCTGGCCGTGCCAGGTGCTGGATCGCCTGCCGGCCGAATGTGCCTATTGCGTTGCCGTCGGCGCCGTTGCCGGCGATCACGGCATTGCGCTGGGGGACGCCCTGGCGGCCTTTCTGCAGGCCTTCTTCTCCAATCTCGTCCAGGCTGCGATCCGGCTTGGCATCGTTGGCCAGAGTGCCGCGATGACGCTACTGGCCGCCTTCGAACCGCTTGCCCTGGCCACGGCCGACCGCGCTGCCGGCTCGACCCTCGATGATCTCGGCGGCTGCGCTTTCATCTCCGACGTCACGGCGATGAAGCACGAGACCCAGTATTCGCGGCTGTTCCGCTCATGATCGTCCTCGCTTTCGCCCTCTCGCTCGTCCTGCTGTTGATCACAGCACTGCATGTCTATTGGGGCATTGGCGGCATCTGGCCGGGCAGGGACGCCGCCTCCTGCGCTCGCGCGGTCATCGGCTTTCGCGGCGTCGACGAGATGCCGGCACCCTTCGCCAGCTTCGCCGTTGCCGCATGCCTGGGCCTGGCGACACTGTGGCCCATGGCGCTCGAAGGTGTGTTTGCCACGCCCTTTCCCAAGGCAGGGCTTGCCGCCACAGCGCTGCTCATCGCACTGGTCTTCCTGGCGCGCGGCATTGCCGGCTTCACGCCGTGGTGGCGCCGGTTGACGCCCGAACAGCCTTTCGCGCGGCTCGATCTGCGTTATTATTCGCCGCTGTGCCTGCTGATCGGGCTTGGCTTTGCCATTCTTGCCCTCACGGAGTTCCCCGCATGATATCACCCAACGGTCCTCTTCGCGTCGGCATCGGCGGTCCGGTCGGCTCGGGCAAGACGACGCTCACCGAAAAGCTTTGCAAGGCGCTGCGTGACGAGTTCTCGATCGCGGTCGTCACCAACGACATCTACACCAAGGAAGACGCCATGATGCTGGCCCGGCTGCAGGCGCTCCCTGAGGATCGCATCATCGGCGTCGAGACCGGCGGCTGCCCGCACACCGCCATTCGCGAGGACGCCTCGATCAATCTGCAGGCGATCGCCGAGATGACCAAAAAATTCCCGGATCTCGACATCGTCTTCATCGAATCGGGCGGCGACAACCTCGCCGCCACCTTCTCGCCGGACCTGGCCGACCTGACGCTTTATGTCATCTCGGTTTGCCAGGGCGAGGAGATCCCGCGCAAGGGCGGGCCGGCAATCACACGGTCGGATTTCCTGGTCATCAACAAGAGCGACCTTGCGCCCTATGTGAACGTCAATCTCGACGTGATGGAAAGCGACGCTGCCCGCATGCGCGGCAAACGGCCGTTCGGCTTCACCGACCTGTCGCGCGGCAAAGGGCTTCAGGAGGTGATAGATTTCATCGTCGAGCATGGCGGGCTGAGAGCTGGCACTGCCACCAGCACGGCGGCATAGCAATCGCGTTCGCCTGCACCAAACGAAACCGGTTGCGCGCGTTCCAGTCGCGCGGCATCCTCGCCTCTTCACGGAGGTTACGATGAGCATCGCCCGCCTGCAGAAGGAAGTGCTGACCAACCTGCCGTTCTATGAGGAGCGCGTCGATCTCGCTTGCGCCTTCCGCTGGACGGCGCGGCTCAACATGCACGAGGCGGTGGCCAATCATTTTTCGCTGGCGGTCAACGACGATGGCTCGCAATTCCTGATGAACCCCAACCAGGTGCATTTCTCGCGCATCAAGGCGAGCGATCTGCTTTTGATCGACGCCAATGATCCCGACACGCTTATCGGCCCGAATGCGCCCGACCCGACGGCGTGGGGCCTGCATGGTGCCATCCATCGCAACGTGCGTCATGCGCGCTGCGTCATGCATGTCCACTCGATCCACGCCACCGTGCTTGCCTCGCTCGCCGACTCGACGCTGCCGCCGGTCGACCAGAACTCGGCGATCTTCTTCAACCGCCATGTCGTCGACGCTCATTATGGCGGGCTGGCCTTCGAGGAAGAGGGCGAGCGCTGCTCCCAGTTGCTTGTCGACCCGAAGGTCAAGGTGATGGTGATGGGCAACCATGGCGTGCTGGTCATCGGCGACAGCGTCGCCGACACCTTCAACCGCATGTTCTATTTCGAGCGCGCCGCCGAAACCTATATCAAGGCGCTGTGGACAGGTCGGCCGCTGCGGGTACTGTCGGATGAGATCGCGGAGAAAGCGGCAAGGGAACAGGAAGACTATCCCGGCCAGGCCGAGCGCCACCTTTCCGAACTGAAGGCGATCCTCGACGAGCAGGAGCCTGCCTACCGGAGTTGAGGGCGGTCCCGCCGGGCTGGCTTAAAGCCCGAGTTCGGCCCGCAATTCAGCGGCGCTGTTGATGACAATCGCCCCCGGCGGCCCCTCCATGGGCACCTCTGGCCAGAAGATCGTCTTCATCCCAGCTGCCAGCCCCGCCGTGGCGCCGGTCACGCTGTCGTCGACCGCCACGGCCTCGGCGGGATCGACGTCGGCCAACCAGGCGGCGCGCAGGAAAGGTTCGGCATGCGGCTTGCCTTCACGCACGTCGTTGCGGCTGACCGTCTTCATGCCGGGATAGAAAAGGCCTACGGCGCGCAGATTGGCATCGACGATCAGTCTGTCCGAGTTGGACACCACCGCTTGCGGCACGCCAAGCGCGCGCAGCTCATTGAAAATCTCGATCGCGCCGGTGCGTGGCGTCAGCGTTTCGGCCATCGGCAGATAGTGATCGTATTTGCGCACGATCCAGTCGTCGAAAGGCAGGTCGAGGCCGAACTCGTCGCGCAGCATTTCGTAGACCGGCCATGCGGCGATGCCGAGCACGCGCTCATGCAGGTCGGCCGGCGGCGCGATGCCGACGCTGTGCAGCGCCGCAATCAGCGCCGCCTCGTGCAGCGGCTCGCTGTCGACCAGCGTGCCGTCCATATCCCAGAAAACCGCTTTCGGCGTCATGCAAGGCTCCATTCTCAAAAAATTCCTTAAAGCGTTTAGCGCGCGAGATAAACCGCCGCGTCCCCGCTAATGCATGTCGCGCAAAGTGTGCAGCGGTTTTGCGATGACGACATGCATAAAAAGCAACCTAAAACGTGTCGCATGAGGCCGATCGAACGCAACGCGCTTTAGAACCGGGATTGGTGCAACCTCGACAGCCTTGCTGTTGCAACGAGACTGGGTCGACTTGTCACTTGCTCCAAACACCAAGTTTCATCACTAAGCAATTGCTCTTACAATAGGCAATTGCGCGCAAGTTCATTCCCTGCGAAACTACTGCGCTCCGCCTCTTATGCTCGGCGGGGTTGGGAGGCAGGAACTTGAATTCGCGGCAGGACAGCGGCGGCAACAGGCTGGACGACGCGGCGCGTGCCGGCTGGCTCTATTATGTCGCAGGCAACACCCAGGACCAGATCGCCGCCACGCTTGGCATCTCGCGGCAGACGGCGCAGCGCCTGGTGTCGCTCGCAGTCTCCGAAGGGCTGATCAAGGTGCGCGTCGACCATCCGATCGCCAATTGCCTCGACCTTGCGGCACGGCTGAAATCGCGCTTTGCGCTCGATCTGGTCGAGGTGGTGCCGAGCGACCCTTCTTCTTCCTCCACCGTCATCGGCGTCGCCGAGGCGGCGGCGGCCGAGATCGAACGGCGGCTGCGGTCGCGGGTGCCTTTCGTATGGGCGAGGGGCACCGGCCGCACGCTGAAGGCCGCGATCGAGCAACTGCCGCCGATGGAATGCCCGCAGCACAAGGTGGTATCGCTGACCGGGAACATCTCGCCGGACGGCTCGGCGGCCTTTTACAACGTCATCTTCACCATGGCTGACAGGGTCAAGGCGCGTTCGTTTCCGATGCCTTTGCCGGTCATCGCTTCCTCGCCCGAGGAGCGCGAGATGCTGCTCAGCCAGCCGATGATCCAGCCGACGCTGGCGCTTGCGGCCGAGGCCGACGTCACCTTTGTCGGCATCGGCGATCTCGGCCCGAAGGCGCCGCTTTACGAGGACGGCTTCATTTCGGAGGGTGAATTAAAGGCGCTGCAGAAGGCCGGCGGCGTCGCCGAGATCGTCGGCTGGGTATTCGATCGTGACGGCCGCATGATCGAGGGCATCACCAATGATCGGGTGTCGTCGGCACCGCTGCCGTCGCGCGAAAAGTCGCTGGTGATCGCGCTTGCCATGGGCGACCGCAAGCTGCCGGGCATCTTCGCCGCCGTCAACCGGCGGCTGGTCAATGGCCTCATCACCGATGAGCGGACCGCCGCCGCCTTGCTGGCGGGCGCATGATCTCCGAGCCGCTGGCGGTCGGAAACGATCATGGGAAATCGAAACGCCCCTGAAGCCCCGATAAAACGAGCGGCACTACTGGTGCCGGCCGCAAGGATCGTTGCCGTCGAGAAAGCCCATGTCGCGCTGCAGATGCGGCGGCAGCTCCCGGACGTCGAGATAGGCCCGTTTCCGCGCCGCGTGCCTTGCCAATCCCCGCGCCAACTGTGAAAACCAGCCATGGGCTGGAGCAAGAAGCAGCTTTTCCTGTATTGTGGTCATGATCGTCAGCCTTCGCTATCTCTAGGCGTAATTGATCTTCAATACGGAATATCGGTAGGACCGGCCGGTGCCGCCAATCAAACGTCGATCACTGCCCATAAGGAGGGCTTATGCCGGAGCTCAATTCACGACAGCTGGTTTCGCAGCTTCCTCCGCTTCAGGCGATCCGGGTGTTCGAGGCGGTGGCGCGGCATCTCTCGTTCACCAAGGCCGCCCAGGAGCTTGGCATGACGCAGGCGGCGGCAAGCTATCAGATCAAGCTTCTGGAGGAGCGCATCGGCGCGCCCCTATTCTTGCGCCAGCCAAAACAGATCGTGCTGACCGAACCCGGCCAGCGCCTGGCGCCCGCGGTCAGCGAGGCGTTCGCGCTGTTGAGCGGCGCCTATGCCGCCGCGCGCACCGGCGCCGACGGCTTGCTTTGCGTTTCGACGCTGCTGACATTTGCCTCCAACTGGCTGGCGCAGCATCTCGGTTCATTCCAGGTCGCGCATCCGTCGCTGGCGGTGCGCGTCGATACTTCGAACAGGGTTGTCGACTTTGCCAGAGAGGATATCGACATCGCCATCCGCTCCGGCGGCGGCAATTGGCCGGGCGTCGAGACCCATATGCTTTTCAGGGCCGATTTCACGCCGGTCCTTAGTCCAAAGCTCGCGGCAAGCATCGGCGGCGTCAAGGAGCCGGCCGACCTGCTGCGGCTGCCGATCCTCGACCCGGGTGACATCTGGTGGCGGGACTGGTTTGCCGCCGCCGGCCTGCCGGTCGAGGAACTGGCCAAGCGTCCCGGCACCAGCATGGGCGCGCAGGCCTACGAGGCCAATGCCGCGATTGCCGGCCACGGCGTGGCGATCGTTACCAAGGCGCTGTTCAAGACCGAACTTGCCGACGGCCGCCTGATCCAGCCCTTTGATCTGGTCGGTGACGACGGCCACGCCTATTGGCTGGTCTATCCGACGGCACGTCGCAACGTGCCGAAGATCCGCGCCTTCCGCGATTGGATCCTGAGCGAGATCGCTTGCCAGTAGGCTGAACCCCAGCAAGCCCGATAGCAAGCGCCGGGCCCAATCAGCCCGGCCGAATCCTTCGTCAGACATGCCGCAAACGTCCCAGGCTTGCCGCTGCACGAGACCCCGGCGTGCTGCGCTGCAGCAACGAATCTGTCTTGACATAATTCATCGCAAGTGAGTAATTGCTCACAGCCAAGGCAAATGCTCATCTTGGTTTATGGGAGGAATTTTGATGAAACTTCGCACGTTCACCCTAGGCCTGTTCTCGGCCAGCGCCCTCGCTTTCGCCGCGGATGCCGAATCCATCACCATCGCCACGGTCAACAATGGCGATATGGTCCGCATGCAGAAGCTGACCGACGACTTCACTGCCAAAAATCCCGACATTCAGCTGCAGTGGGTTACGCTCGAAGAAAACGTTCTGCGCGAGCGCGTCACCACCGACATCGCCACCAAGGGTGGCCAGTACGACGTGATGACCATCGGCACCTATGAAGTGCCGATCTGGGCCAAGCAGAACTGGCTCTTGCCGCTCGACAAGCTCGGCGACGATTACGACGTCAAGGACATCATCCCGGCCATAGCCGGCGGCCTGTCGGTCGACGGCAAGCTCTACGCAGCCCCGTTCTACGGCGAAAGCTCCTTCGTCATGTACCGCAAGGACCTGATGGACAAGGCCGGGCTCAAGATGCCCGATGCACCGACCTGGGACTTCATCAAGCAGGCCGCCGACAAGATGACCGACCGCGCCAACGGCGTGAACGGCGTCTGCCTGCGCGGCAAGGCCGGCTGGGGCGAGAACATGGCCTTCCTGACCGCCATGTCGAACTCATTCGGCGCGCGCTGGTTCGACGAGAACTGGAAGCCGCAATTCGACCAGCCCGAATGGAAGAACACGCTGCAGTTCTATGTCGACCTGATGAAGGCCGACGGCCCCGAGGGCGCGTCGTCCAACGGCTTCAACGAAAACCTTGCGTTGTTCCAGCAGGGCAAATGCGGCATGTGGATCGACGCTACCGTCGCTGCCTCCTTCGTTTCCGACCCGAAGAATTCCACCGTCGCCGACAAGGTCGGCTATGCGCTGGCGCCGGACAATGGCCTCGGCAAGCGCGGCAATTGGCTGTGGGCATGGTCGCTAGCCATCCCCGCCGGCACGCAGAAGGCCGACGCCGCTCAAAAGTTCGTATCCTGGGCAACCAGCAAGCACTATGCCGAGCTCGTCGCCTCGAAGGAAGGCTGGGCCAACGTTCCGCCGGGAACGCGCTCGTCGCTCTATGCCAATCCCGAATACCAGAAGGCAGCACCTTTCGCCAAGATGACGCTGGACTCGATCAACTCCGCCGATCCGACGCACCCAACCGTCAAGCCGGTGCCTTATGTCGGCGTCCAGTTCGTCGCCATTCCTGAGTTCCAGGGTCTCGGCACCACCGTCGGCCAGCTCTTCTCGGCGGCACTTGCCGGCCAGTCGAGCGTCGACGATGCCTTGAAGCAGGCGCAGGACGCCGCCACCGCGACGATGACCGAGGGCGGTTACATCAAGTAAGCTCCTCCCGATGCCGGTTGCCAATGGCGACCGGCAACGGCCGCCCGAATCCCAGTTCGGGCGGCCAGCTTTCACACCGCTGAAAAAATTGGCCGACCTCGAAGGGTGACCGTCATGGCTACTCAGCAGACCCGTTCGCTTGCCCGTTTCATGATGGCGCCATCCGTGGTGCTGCTGCTGGTCTGGATGATTGTGCCGCTGGCATTCACGCTGTGGTTTTCCTTCCAGCAATACAACCCGCTCAATCCGATGCGCGACGGCTTCGTCGGGTTTTCGAACTACGCGCTGTTCTATTCCAACCCGGCATTCCTGCAGTCGATCCTCAACACGCTCACCATCGTCGTCAGCGTGCTTTTGATCACGGTGATCGGCGGTATTCTGCTCGCCCTTCTGCTCGATCAGCCGATGTGGGGACAGGGCATCGTCCGCATCCTTGTCATCTCGCCGTTCTTCGTCATGCCACCGGTGGCAGCACTGGTCTGGAAGAACATGATCATGCATCCGCAGTACGGGGTTTTCGCCGATATTGCGCGCTTCTTCGGCGGGCAGCCGATCGATTGGTTCGGGCAGCACCCGCTCCTGGCGATCATCATCATCGTCGCCTGGCAATGGCTGCCGTTTGCTACGCTGATCCTGTTGACCGCGCTTCAGTCGCTCGACGGCGAGCAGAAGGAAGCCGCCGAAATGGACGGCGCCGGCTTCATCAGCCGCTTCATCTATTTGACGCTGCCTCATATGTCGCGCGCCATAACCGTCGTCATCCTGATCCAGACGATCTTCCTGCTGTCGGTCTATGCCGAGATCCTCGTTACCACCAATGGCGGCCCGGGTTACGCCTCCACCAACCTGCCCTTCCTCGTCTATCAGAAGGCATTGCTGGAGTTCAAAATCGGCCAGGCGTCCGCCGGCGGCATCATTGCCGTCATTCTCGCCAACATCGTTGCCTTCTTCGCCATGCGCGCCGTCGGCAAGAACCTGGATAAATAAGGGAGGATAAGATGGCACGTGCGCTGAACCACCCCCACTCCGTCCCGCTGCGCGGGACAGCTCTCCCCCTGCCCGGGGTAGAGGAAAGGCCTGCATCGAAACCGCGCTCTTCCTCTACCCCGTCGATCGGGGGGAGAGGTGGTTTGCGCAGCAAACCGGAGTGGGGGTCGACCCTGCCGCCAACATCGCCGATAGGGAGGACCTGACCATGGCACGTGCAGTCACCACCCAGCACAAGACGATTGCTACCGCGGCCGCCTGGATCGTCGCGCTGCTGATCTTCTTCCCGATCCTCTATACGATCATCACCTCGTTCAAGTCGGAGCAGGAGGCTATCCAGGGCTTCAACCTGTTCCCGTCGGGAACCACGGAGAGCTATTCCGAGGTCCAGGCGCAGAACGGCTATTTCAAATTCTTCCTGAACTCGGTGTTCCTGTCGGTCGGCTCGACCATCCTGGCTCTGCTCGTCGCCATACCGGCGGCATGGTCGATGGCGTTTTCGCCGGGCAAACGCACCAAGGACATCCTGATGTGGATGCTTTCCACCAAGATGATGCCGGCCGTCGCCGTTCTGTTTCCGATCTATCTGATCTTCCGCGATACCGGTCTGCTCGACAGCCGCATCGGCCTGATGGTCATGCTGATGCTGATCAACCTGCCGATCGTGGTCTGGATGCTTTACACCTATTTTCGCGAGATACCGGGCGAGATCCTGGAAGCGGCGCGCATGGACGGCGCATCGCTCTGGAACGAGATAATCTACGTGCTGACGCCGATGGCGGTCCCCGGCATCGCCTCGACCATGCTGCTCAACATCATTCTCGCCTGGAACGAGGCGTTCTGGACGATCCGGCTGACCACCACCGAGGCCGCGCCGCTCACCGCTTTCATCAGCTCCTTCTCCAGCCCGCAGGGGCTGTTCTGGGCCAAGCTTTCGGCCGCCTCGACGCTGGCGATCGCGCCGATCCTGATCATGGGCTGGTTCAGCCAGAAGCAGTTGGTTCGAGGCCTGACATTCGGCGCGGTAAAGTAGCGGGCATTGCCTGACGCAAAACGAAAAGATAGCCCTTCGGGGGAGGAAACCATGGGAAACATCACGCTCAAGAACGTCTCCAAATCCTTCGGGGCGACGTCCATCATCCCCGGCCTCGATCTGGTCATCGAGGACGGAGAGTTCGTCGTCTTCGTCGGCCCGTCGGGCTGCGGCAAATCCACCCTGTTGCGTCTGATCGCCGGCCTCGAGGATACCAGCGGCGGCACCATCATCATCGATGGTCGCGACGTCACCGGCGAGGCGCCGGCCAAGCGCAAGCTGGCTATGGTGTTCCAGTCCTATGCGCTCTACCCGCACATGACGGTGGCCAAGAACATCGCCTTCCCGCTGAAGATGGCGGGCGAGGACCAGGCGACCATCGACAAGAAGGTGAAGGACGCCGCGCGGATCCTGAACCTCACCAACTACCTCGACCGCCGCCCCGGCCAGCTCTCCGGCGGCCAGCGGCAGCGCGTCGCCATCGGCCGCGCCATCGTGCGCCAGCCGTCGGCCTTCCTGTTCGACGAGCCTTTGTCCAATCTCGACGCGGCGCTGCGCGGCACCATGCGGCTGGAGATCAGCGAGCTGCATCACCAGCTCAAGACCACCATGGTCTACGTCACCCACGACCAGATCGAGGCGATGACCATGGCCGACAAGATCGTCGTGCTCAATGCCGGCAATATCGAGCAGGTCGGCTCGCCGATGGAGCTCTATAAGACACCGAAGAACCTGTTCGTCGCCGGCTTCATAGGTTCGCCGAAGATGAACCTGATCGAAGGCGCGCCGGCCGCCAAATATGGCGCCAAGACAGTCGGCATCCGCCCGGAGCATATGAACATTTCGAAGACGTCAGGCGACTGGAAGGCGACGGTCGGGGTTGCCGAGCATCTCGGCTCCGACACGTTTTTGCACGTCCAGGCGGATGGTGTCGGGCAGCTGACGGTGCGTGCCGACGGCGAGTTGGCCGCCCATCACGGCGACACGATCTACCTGACGCCGGAAAAGGCCAAGCTGCATCGTTTCGGCGCCGACGGGAAGGCGATGCTGCAATGAGGCTCCGGGGTAAATCGGCGCTGATTACCGGATCGGCGCGCGGCATCGGCAGGGCGTTTGCCGAAGCCTACATGCGCGAAGGGGCGACGGTCGCGATTGGCGACATCAATCTCGAAGCCGCCGAGAAGACGGCTTCGGAAATCGGCCGCAATGCCTACGCGGTAAAGCTCGACGTCACCGATCTCGCGTCTATCGATGAGGCCGTCAAGGCGGTCGAAGCCAGGGCCGGCGGCCTCGATATCTTGATCAACAACGCTGCTTTGTTCGACTTGGCGCCGATCGTCGAGATCACCAAGACAAGCTACGACAAATTGTTTTCGGTCAACGTCGCCGGCACGCTGTTTACGTTGCAGGCCGCCGCACGTTCTATGATTGCCCGCGGCAAGGGCGGCAAGATCATCAATATGGCAAGCCAGGCCGGGCGCCGCGGCGAGGCGGTGGTTGCCGTCTACTGCGCCACCAAGGCCGCGGTCATCTCGCTCACCCAGTCGGCAGGGCTCGACCTGATCAAACACCGCATCAACGTCAATGCCATCGCCCCGGGTGTCGTCGACGGCGAGCATTGGGACCATGTCGATGCATTGTTCGCCAAGTTCGAGAACCGGCCGAGGGGCGAGAAGAAGAGGCTGGTCGGCGAAGCCGTGCCTTATGGCCGCATGGGCACGGCGCAAGACCTCACCGGCATGGCGGTGTTCCTGGCCAGCGATGAGGCCGAGTACATCGTCGCCCAGACCTATAATGTCGATGGCGGCCAGTGGATGAGTTGAGGGGGCGAAGGCGCTCTTCCCCCCGTCTCCTCCACGGGGGGAAGAGCCGTCCCGCTAAAGGGTAAAGCAGATGACCGTGAAACTCTCTTCTTCCATCCTCGCCAAGCTGCCGCCCAAGGTCGCCGGCCCGAAATACGATCGCGCCGCGCTCAAGGCCGGCATCGTGCATTTCGGCGTCGGCAATTTCCATCGCTCGCACCAGGCCGTCTATCTCGACGACCTGTTCAATTCGGGTGTCGGCCACGACTGGGCCATTGTCGGCGCCGGCGTCTTCGAAGGCGAGAAGGTCGGCCGCGGCAAGTTGCAGGAGCAGGACTGGCTGACCACCGTGGTCGAGCAGGACAGCGGCCATATGAGCGCGCGCGTCACCGGCGTCATGATCGACTTCCTGGTGCCGGGCGATGCGGCCGCAATCGTCGAGCGGCTTGCCGATCCGGCGATCAAGATCGTTTCCCTGACCATAACCGAGGGCGGCTATTTCATCGATCCGGCATCCGGCGTCTTCAATCCGACACATCCCGACATCGTTGCCGACGCTGAGCCGGGGGCGACGCCGAAGACCGTCTTCGGCCTCGTTCTCGCCGGGCTGCTGCGCCGCCGCGCCGACGGTATCGTGCCCTTCACAATCATGTCCTGCGACAACATTCCCCATAACGGCCACGTCACCTCAGATGGCGTCATCGGCCTTGCGCGGCTGATCGACGAAGGTTTGGCAAACTGGGTGAGCGAGAACGCTACCTTTCCCAATGGCATGGTCGACCGCATCACGCCGGCCACCACCGACCGCGAGCGCGGCATTCTCTCCAGCGAGTTCGGCCTCGACGACAATTGGCCGGTGTTTTGCGAACCGTTCAAGCAATGGGTGCTGGAGGACCGTTTCACCGACGGCCGCCCGCCGCTGGAAAAAGTCGGCGTGCAGTTCGTCAGCGACGTCGCGCCCTATGAGCTGATGAAGATCCGCATCCTCAACGGCGGCCATGCGACCATCGCCTATCCGGCCGGGCTGATGGACATCCATTTCGTCCATGAGGCGATGCAGGAGCCGCTGGTACGCGGCTTCCTCGACAAGCTCGAGCATGACGAAATCATCCCGACCGTGCCGCCGGTTCCGGACACCGACCTCGAAGATTACTACCAGCTCATCGAGCACCGCTTCTCCAATCCGAAGATCGGCGACACCATACGCCGGCTTTGCCTCGACGGCTCCAACCGCCAGCCGAAATTCATCATCCCGACCATCACCGACCGGCTGAAGGCTGGCAAAAGTGTCACCGGCCTTGCGCTGGAATCGGCGCTCTGGTGTCGCTACTGCTTCGGCACGACGGATTCCGGTGCCGTCACCGAGCCCAACGACCCGAACTGGGGCCGGTTGCAGGCGACGGCCAAGGCGGCGAGGGACATGCCTGCCGCCTGGCTTGCCATGGAGGACATCTATGGCGATGTCGGCCGCTCGCCGCCGTTCGCTGAAGCCTTCGGCCAAGCGCTGAGACTGCTGTGGGCGGACGGCGCGCGCGCGACACTGACGCGCTATCTCGCCGGCGACCTCTGAAGCCGATCCAGCGCGATGACGCCTGAACTGGTCATTTTCGACTGTGACGGCGTGCTGGTGGACAGTGAGATGCTGTCCGTCTCGGCATTGTTGGAGATGATCGCGCTTGCCGGTGGCAACGTCAGCGAGGACATTGCCTACGAGCACTTCCTCGGCAAGAGCATGAAGAGCGTCCGCGAAATCCTCGCAAGCGACTTCGGGCTCGATCTCACCGAGCAGCATCTGACCGAGATGCGCTCCGAACTGATGCGCAGATTCCGCGAGGAGCTGAAACCGATGCCAGGTATCGCACAGGTCCTGCCGAGGCTCGGCGTACCGTGCTGCGTCGCCTCCTCCGGCACCCTGGAACGCATCCGCTATGCGCTCGACGTCACCGGGTTGCTTGGGCTGCTGGAGCCGCATTTGTTCAGCGCCGCCATGGTGGCGCGGGGCAAACCGGCGCCCGATCTCTTTCTCCATGCAGCAGATAAAATGAGAGCGGCCCCGCGAAACTGCCTCGTCGTCGAGGACAGCCCGGCCGGCATCGAAGCGGCGCGGGCGGCCGGCATGCGCGTCCTTGCCTTCACCGGCGGCTCGCACACCGGCAACCCGGCATTGAAAGCGCGGCTTGCGTCGAGTGAGCCGGACTTTATATTCGCTGACATGCTGCAATTGCCCGATCTGATTGCAGGCCTGGGAGCGAGAGCAAGAACACCTTGACCAACAGTTTCGTTTGCGCGGTCGATGTCGGCACCGGAAGCGCTCGTGCCGGCATTCTCGACACCGGTGGCGCCTTGCTCGGCCGCGCCGAGCACCCGATCGCCATGCAACAGCCGAAGGCCGATCATGCCGAGCACGATTCGCAGGATATATGGTCGGCGGTGTGCATGGCCGTCCGCGCTGCCCGCGAAAAGGCGGGCGTGCGGGCCGAGGATATCGTCGGCATCTCCTTTGATGCCACCTGCTCGCTGGTGGTGCGAGACCGGCATGGCGGCCAGCTCAGCGTGTCCGTCACTGGTGAAAGGCGCTGGGACACCATTGTCTGGCTCGACCATCGCGCAATTGCCGAGGCCGACGAATGCACTGAAAGCGGCCACGCTGTGCTCGACTATATCGGCGGCGTCATGTCGCCGGAAATGGAGACGCCGAAGCTGATGTGGCTGAAGCGCAACCTGCCCGGAACATGGAACGAAGCCGGCTATCTATTCGACCTCACCGACTTCCTCACCTGGAAGGCAAGCGGCTCGCTCTCCCGTTCACAATGCACGCTGACCGCCAAATGGACCTATCTAGCCCATGAAGCGACCGGCTGGCGGCGCGACTTCTTCGAAGCCGTCGGGCTCGGCGATGTCTTTGAGCACGGCAACCTGCCGGAAAAGGCAAGCCCGGTCGGTGCCGATATCGGCCCGCTCGGCGCGCAAGCCGCGACGGAGCTTGGCCTCACCGAAAAATGCCGGGTCGGCGCCGGCGTCATCGATGCCTATGCCGGCGCGCTTGGCGTGCTCGGCGGTTTCGCCGGTGACGCGACGAACATCGGCCGCCATCTGGCCCTGATTGCAGGTACGTCGAGTTGCGTCATGGCGATGTCGCCCGATCCGCAGCCTTTCGCCGGTGTCTGGGGCCCATATTATGGCGCAGCCCTTCCCGGCCTGTGGCTGTCGGAAGGTGGCCAGTCGGCCACCGGCGCGCTGCTCGACCACATCATCCGCTGGCATGGCGCTGGCGGCGAGCCGGATGCCGCCATGCATGCCAGAATTGCCCGCCGCGTCGCCGAGCTGCGCGCCGCCGAGGGCGACAACCTCGCCGCAAGGCTGCACGTGCTGCCCGATTTTCACGGCAACCGCTCCCCGCTCGCCGACCCGCATGCCGTCGGCGTCATCAGCGGGCTGACGCTGGATGCCTCCTTCGACAGTCTGTGCAAGCTCTACTGGCGCACCGCCGTCAGCGTCGCGCTTGGCGTCCGTCATGTGCTGGAAGCGCTGAACGAGAACGGCTATCTGATCGACACGCTGCACGTCACCGGCGGCCACACCAAGAACCCGCTGTTGATGGAGCTCTATGCCGATGCCACCGGCTGCACGGTGGTCGAGCCGCTGGCGGACGAGGCGGTGCTGCTCGGCACCGGCATGATTGCCGCCACCGCGGCCAGGCTTTTTCCCGATTTGAACGCTGCCTGCGTCGCCATGCAACAGGGCGGCAGGACGCGAGAGCCCAATCCGGCTGCCGCCGGCCGGTTCGATCGCGACTACCGCGTGTTTCTCGAAATGCACAGGCAAAGGCAGGCGCTGGACGCGATCCGATAAATCGGATCGGTTGCTATCTCTGGTTCCAGCGCCGGATGACCGGCTCGTCAAGGTCGTGCTCATAACCGAGCACGCTTATGCTGGCGGTATCCAGCACGAAAAACGCGCCGGCTTGCGGCGGCAGGCCGAGCCAGCGTGCGGCCAGCACTCTAAGGAAATGCGAGCTTGAGAAGACCAGGACATTGCTGCCGACCTCGCGCAACCGGCTGACGATCCGGTCCGCCCTCGAGCCGACATCCGTGGCGGACTCGCCGCTCGGGCAGCCGTCGCGAAAAAGACGCCAGCCGGGGCGCTCGGCGAGGATTTGCTTGGTGGTCAATCCCTCATAGGCACCATAATCCCACTCCGCCAGATCGTCCTTCTTCACGCCTGACGAGCCGAAGCCGGCCAGCGCACAGGTGTTGAAGGCGCGCTGCGACGGGCTCGACCACACCGCCGAGAAGGACAGGCCCTTGAGCCGCTCAGCGATCCGCCTTGCCGCTTCCTCGCCGACCGGCGTCAGCGGTATGTCGGTTCGGCCGGTATGTTTTCCGGACGCACTCCATTCCGTCTCGCCATGCCGAACCAGATAGATTTCGGGAAACGTGCTCATCAGGCTGCCTTTCAAATGGATCTGCCGCGACCATAGCGGCTTCCATAGCCTCTCCAACAGCCTGCATGGAGCTGACTGGCTTAACCCTTCCGCAAGTCAGCCTCTTGCCACCGGTGCCTATTTCATAGACAAACTCGCCGTAATGCGGAATCCGGCCGATCATGGCCGTTTCCGCGCTGAGACGCGGCTTCCGGCTCTTGCCGACGTGCCGCAATCGGATAGGCGGAAAACTAGAATGTCTGCGATCGAAGCCGACGCTCGCGCGCCGGAAAACCTTTGGCGTCGGGAAATCAGGGCGATGCTGGCGCTCGCCTGGCCGATGGTGCTGACCAATCTCGGCCAGACCGCGATGACCGCTACCGACGTCATGATGATGGGACGGCTGGGGCCGGACACGCTGGCCAGTGGTGCGCTTGGTGCCAACCTCTACTTCATGCCGCTCATCTTCGGGCTCGGCCTGATGCTGGCGACCTCGCCGATGATGGCGACCGAGCTCGGCCGCCGTCGGCACTCGGTGCGCGACCTGCGCCGCACCGTGCGCCAGGGTCTGTGGCTGGCGATCCTCATTTGCATTCCGATATGGGCCCTTCTCTGGCACGGCGAGAGCGTGTTGCTGGCCATGGGTCAGGAACCGGCGTTGGCGCACCAGGCCGGCATCTATCTGCGCTGGCTCGAATGGGCGGTGCTGCCCTTTTTCGGCTACATCGTCCTGCGCTCGTTCATTTCGGCGCTGGAGCGGCCGGGCTGGGCACTGATCATCGTTTTCGTTGCCGTCGCCTGCAATGCCTTCTTCAACTGGCTGTTCATGTTCGGCAATCTCGGCATCCCTTCGATGGGCATCGCCGGCTCCGGCCTTGCCACCACTCTGTCCAGCACGCTGATGTTCGCCGGCATGGCGATGGTGGTGATGCTTGAGAAGAAGTTCCGGCGCTATCGTCTGTTCGGACGCTTCTGGCGCGCCGACTGGCCGCGCTTCAAGGGCCTGCTGCGGCTCGGCCTGCCGATCGCCGGCCTGCTGGCGTTCGAGGTGACGATCTTCAACGCGGCCGCCTTTCTCATGGGCCTGATCGATGCGGCTTCGCTTGCCGCCCATGCGATCGCCATCCAGATCGCCTCGGTCACCTTTATGGTGCCGCTCGGCCTCAACCAGGCGGTGACGGTGCGCGTCGGACTTGCCCACGGCGCCGGCAATCCGGAAGGTGTCAGCCGGGCTGGCTGGACCGCCTATGTCGTCGGTGTCTCCTTCATGGCGCTGATGGGGCTGGTGATGATCCTGTGGCCGCATCTCTTGATCGGCGCCTTCATCGATCTGGGCAATCCGGCTAATGCCGAGGTGGTGGCGCTTGCCGTCTCGTTCCTCGCCTTTGCTGCGCTGTTCCAGGTTTTTGACGGTGCGCAGGCGGTCGCCAGCGGCATGCTGCGCGGCCTGCACGACACCAAGGTGCCGATGATCTATGCCGCGATCGGCTATTGGGGCATCGGGCTGCCGCTCGGCGTGCTGCTGGCCTTTCGTTTCGGCTTCAACGGCGTCGGCATCTGGATCGGCCTGTCGTCGGGACTGGCGGTGGTTGCGGCACTCCTGCTGGTGCGCTGGCTGCGGCGTGACAGGATCGCGCCGCCGCTGGTATTCGGGCGTTGAATTGCTGGTCGCCCGCTCAGCGGGCCGCCGCCCGCTGCTCGAGCGAACGTGCGTATTGCGTCAGCGGAAAGCACATGACGAAGAAGATCAGTGCTACCAGCCCATAGACTTTGAACGGTTCGAAGGTCGCATTGTTGATCGCGTTGGATGTCCTCACCAGCTCCTCGAAACCGATGATCGAGGTCAGCGCGGTCGACTTGATCAGCTGCACCAGGAAGCCGACGGTCGGTGCGCGGGTGATCGAAAACGCCTGCGGCAGGATGATCAGCCGGAGTTCATGCAGATAGTGCAGGCCGAGGCTGGCGCCGGCGTCCCACTGGCCGCGCGGCAGCGCATCGACGCCGCCGCGCCAGATCTCGGCGAGATAGGCGCTGGCGAAGAAGGTCAGGCCAAGCACCGCCGCGGTCCACGGCTCGATGCGCAGGCCCAGCATCGGCAAGCCGAAGAACATCAGGAAGAGCTGCATCAGCAGCGGCGTGCCCTGGAAAAGCGCGATGTAGCCGGAGGCAAACCGGCGCGCCCATTTATTCTTGGCGATCCGGAAGAACAGCACGATCATGCCGACCACGGCCCCGCCGACAAACGCGGCCAGCGACAAGAGCACCGTCCAGCGCGCCGCCAGCAGCAGGTTGCGCAGAATGTCCCAGAAGGTGAATTCGATCATGACACGCCGGCTCCGAGAAGCCGGCGGCCGCCGCCGACCAGCAGCTGGCGCAGCCCAATCGACAGGGCGAGGTAGACCATCGTCACCACGAAATAGGTCTCGAAAGCCCGGAACGTGCGCGCCTGCAGCATGTCGGCTTCATAGGTCAGCTCGCGAACGGCGATCTGCGATACCACGGCGGATTCCAGCATCATGATGACGATCTGGCTGGTCAGCGCCGGATAGATCACCTTGAGCGCCTGCGGCAGCACGATCTTGATGAAGACCTGGCGCGGCCTGAGCCCAAGCGCCAGTGCCGCTTCCGTCTGCCCGGGCGGCACCGCGTCGAGCCCGGCGCCAACGATCTCGATCGTGTAGGCGGCCATGTTGAGCGTCATCGCCAACATGGCTGCCAGCACCGGATCGAGCCTGACGCCGATGCTGGGCAGCCCGAAGAAGATGAAGAACAGCTGCACCAGGAACGGCGTGTTGCGGATCATCTCGACATAAACGCCGATCGCCCGCTTGAGCAGCAGCGGACCGTTCCGCCGCCCTGCCGCGCCGAGGATGCTGAGCAACGTTCCCGCCAGCGTGGTGACAGTGATCAGCAGGATCGTCGTGGCCGCGCCGCGCGCGATCGCCCCTGTCGCCCCGGCAAGCCAGCCGAAGTCGAGGCTATACGTCACCGGCGATCAATCCTTGAGATTGGCGGGATCGAGCGGTGTCTTCAGCCAGGCCTTCGAGCTTTCGTCCAGTTTGCCGTCGGCCAGCATCTTGGCGACCGCATCGTTGACCGCTTGCTTGAGGCGGTCTTCCTTCTTGTTGAGGCCGATATGCGAGGGCGAGGTAAGAAGCTGGAATTTCTGCTCCGGCTTCAGTTCCTCCTGCCGGGCGAGCACCTGGGCGCCGACATCGTTGCCGACCACCATCAGTTGGGTCTGGCCCGAGATGAACGCCTGGATGACGGAATTATAGTTGTCGAAACGGCGGATGTCGGCCGAGGCGGGTGCCGCCTCGGTCAGCGAGGTGTCCTCCAGCGTGCCGCGATTGACGGCGATCGACTTGTTGGCAAGGTCTTCCTTGCCTTTGACCGAGAGTGCTGCCGGGCCGATGACGGCGATGTAGTAGGGTGCGTAGGCGGCGGCGAAATCGATCACCTGCTCTCGCTCCTTGGAGTAGCCGACGCTCATCAGCAGGTCGACGCGCTTGTCGGTCAGGTACGGAATGCGGTTCTGGCCGGTCACGCTGACCAGATTGAGCTTGACCTTGAGCTGGTCGGCGATGGATTGCGCCACGTCGATGTCGTAGCCCTTGATGCTCATGTCGGCGCTGGCCGAGGAAAAGGGCGGGAAGTCGGAAAAGATGCCGACATTGATGGCGCCGGCCTTGGCTATGTCATCGATCGCGTCGGCATTGGCGGCCTGGATGGTGAAAGCAAGACCCGTCGCGCCGAGCATCAGCACGGCGGCGACGGACGATTTGAGTTTCATGTGAAGTGTCATTGTCATTCCCCTGCTGGAAGCTTGTTTGTTTGAGTGCAACCGCCGGCTCCAGCGCGGCGGTCGCCCTTGGATTCTCTGGTGGACCATGATCTTCTCCGAAAACCGGTTCCCACTTTCGGGATCATGGTCGAGCGTGTCAGCCCGCCTTGCCGGTGATTGCCGGGCTGAAGACCATCAGGCTGAGGATCTCGAACAGCACCTGCGCGCCGGCGTGCGCCGTGTTGGTGGTCGCGTCGTACTGCGGTGCCACCTCGACCACGTCGCCGCCGACGATGTTGAGTCCCTTCAGGCCGCGCAGCAGCTCGAGCACTTCGCGCGTCGTCAGCCCGCCGACTTCCGGTGTGCCGGTGCCCGGCGCGAAGGCCGGATCGATGCTGTCAATGTCGAAGGAGACATAGGTCGGGCCGTCGCCGACTATCCTGCGCGCCTTCTCGATAATGGCGGGAATGCCGAGGCCGGTCACCTCTTCGGCATGCACGACGGTCATGCCGGACTCATAGGTGAACTCCCACAGATATTCGGCCGAGCCGCGAATGCCGATCTGGATGGTGCGGCTCGGGTCGAGCACGCCGTCCAGCACCGCGTTGCGGAACGGCCCGCCATGGTGGAACTTGGTCATGTCGAACAGGCCGCTGGTATCGCAATGAGCGTCGATATGGATCATGCCCACCGGCGCCTTCTTGCCGACCGCCTTCAGGATCGGGTGGCTGATCGAATGGTCGCCGCCGACAGACAAGGGCAGGACGCCGGCGTCGACGATCTGGTTGGTGCGGCGTTCGATGTCGTCATGGCTGGTCTCCAGCCGGTAGCGGCTCTGGAACGGCACGTCGCCGATGTCGGCGACCTTCAGCTCATGCGTCGGTGCGCATTCCAGCACATGATTGTAGGGGCCGATGCGCTCGATGGCGCGCAACGCCCTTGGCCCGAAACGGGCGCCCGGCCGGTTGGTGACGCCCAGATCCATCGGCACACCGATCATCGCCACGTGCAGATCGCCGAAATCCGGATTGTCGGCGGCGATTTCACGATAGGGCGCCGCGAGGAAGGTCGGGATGCCGGAATAGGGCGCCAGTCGCGTGCCGGTCTTGGAGAAGATCTTCTCGGCGACACGCTGGAATTTCGGGTCGAACATTTCGCCGCCATGGCTCTCGCCGTATTTGTGGCGCAACGCTTCGAGCTTGCCGCGGTCGTAACCCATGTCGGTCCTCCATGGCTGGTGCGGCGCGCGGGCGGCGGCCTCGATAGCCGCAGCCGCCGGCTGCCTGCAGATTTCACGTCTTGATGCAATGCCTGGGCAAAGTGTCCCGTAGCTGCATTGAAAAATCAATTGATATTGTTAGGGTGTTATCTGTGAGAAAATCTCACAGAGCCTAGGGTCCAAATGGCCAAGCGTTTGCCACCGCTCAACCCGCTGCGCGCCTTCGAGGCGACGGCGCGCCACGCCTCGCTGAGCAAGGCGGCGGCTGAGCTCAACGTCACCCACGGCGCCATCAGCCATCAGATCAAGGCGCTCGAGCAATCGTTGGGTGTCAAGCTGTTCGAGCGTGCCGGTCAGCGGGTGAAGCTGACGCCGCACGGCGCCGAGTTGCTGCCGGCGGTGTCGACCGCCTTCGACGGCATTGCCGCCGCCACGCAGCGCATGACGAGACCGGCCAGCACCGGCGTTCTCTCTGTATCCTGCGTGCCGGCGCTACTGTTGCTGTGGATGATCCCGCGGCTGGGCAGCTTCACCTCGCAATATCCGGATATCAGGCTGACGCTGATCCCATCCAATGATGCCAAGGACGTCCGCGCACCGCACATCGATGTCTGCGTGCACTATGGTGACGGCAGCTGGACCGACTGCTGGATGCGCAAATGGTCGGGCCTCGAACTGTTCCCGGTGGTCAGCCCGACGCTGATCAACAACCGCCCGATCCGCACCGTCCGCGACCTCGCCGATCACGTCTTCCTGCATGGCGACGACGGCCGCGAATGGCATACCTGGCTGGCCGCCGCCGACGCGCTGGACCTCGAGCGCGGCCGTCGCCATCATCTCGGCGATGCGCGGATGGCGACCGAGGCCGCGGTTCACGGCCATGGCGTGGCGCTCGGCGATACGGTGACGGCAAGCGGACTGCTCGCCAGGGGCCTGCTTGTCGCCCCGTTCAGTCTTTCCGTGCCGGCCGTCGACGATTTCTACGTCGTCTGCCGCAACGAGATGCGGTCGGCGCCGATCGTGCAATTGTTCATCGACTGGCTGTTTGCCGAGAAAGAACAGGCCGACCGCCGCGCTGACGCACCGGTGGCAGGCCGCATCGGCATTCGCCGCAAGCGTCCGGCGCTCAAGGTGGTCGGCGCCAAGACCGCATCCTGAGGCCGAAACTGCCGTAGGCGCCGCTTGCAGCAGGGGCTTCTTTTTGTCGGGCCAGCCCGCAAAGCGGGAGGCGCGTTCAAAAATTCGATGCTAAGAGGCATTTGGAGCAATTCCAGGAAAAGTGCGCAGCGGTTTTCCGTCCGGAATTGCGCTAGACAAAAGCTAGAGCGAGCAACGAAGGCGCATTAAGCGATGGCAAAGACCGATATAGCGCGGCGCGTCTACAATCACACCTGGAAGCTCGACCCGATCGTCCGCAGCTTGCTCGACACCGATTTCTACAAGCTTCTGATGCTGCAGATGATCTGGGGCATGTATCCCAAGGTCGACGCCACCTTCTCGCTGATCAACCGCACCACCTCGGTCCGCCTTGCCGAGGAGATCGATGAGACGGAGCTGCGCGAGCAGCTCGACCATGCCCGCACCTTGCGCTTCTCTAAGAAGGAGATGATCTGGCTCGGCGGCAACACCTTCTATGGCCGCAAGCAGATATTCGAACCGGAATTCCTCGCCTGGCTGGAAAATTTCCGGCTGCCCGAATACGAGCTTTCCAAGCGCGACGGCCAATACGAACTCGCCTTCAGCGGTCCGTGGATGTACACGACGCTGTGGGAGATCCCGGCGCTGGCAATTATCAATGAACTTCGATCTCGCGCGGCCATGCGGGCGTTCGGGCCGTTCGCGCTCGACGTGCTCTATGCCCGCGCCAAGGCCAAGATGTGGGCCAAGACCGAGCGGCTGAAGGCGCTGCCCGGCATCCGCATCTCGGATTTCGGCACCCGCCGCCGTCATTCTTTCCTGTGGCAGCGCTGGTGCGTCGAAGCGTTGAAGGAGGGCATCGGCGAGGCCTTCACTGGCACCTCCAACGTGCTGCTCGCCATGGACAACGATCTCGAGGCGCTCGGCACCAACGCGCATGAGCTGCCGATGGTGTTCGCCGCGCTCACCAATTCGGAAAAGGAATTGAAACGGTCGCCCTACAACGTGCTGCAGGACTGGCAGCGCTACTACGGCGGCAACCTGCTGATCGTACTGCCGGACACCTTCGGCACCGCGGCGTTCCTGCGCGATGCACCGGACTGGGTCGCCGACTGGACCGGCTTCCGCCCCGACAGCGCGCCGCCGATCGAAGGCGGCGAGAAAATCATTTCCTGGTGGCGCGAAAAGGGCAAGGACCCCAAGCAGAAGCTGCTCATCTTCTCGGATGGGCTGGAGGTCGAGACCATCGAGGAAACCTATCGCCATTTCCGCGGCAAGGTGCGCATGTCCTTCGGCTGGGGCACCAACCTGACCAACGATTTCGAGGGCTGCGCGCCGACCGAGACCAACCGGCTAGACGCCATCTCGCTGGTCTGCAAGGTCACCGAAGCCAACGGCAGGCCGGCGGTCAAGCTTTCCGACAATCCGGCCAAGTCGACAGGCGACGAGAAAGAGATCGAGCGCTATTTGCGCATCTTCGGCCAGAAGGACCGCGTGGAGCAGTTGGTGAAGGTGTGAAGTAGGGGAACTCTTGCGTAGTATGAGTTCCTTCGCGCCCCCCTCTGTCCTGCCGGACATCTTCCCCGCGAGGGGGGAGATTGCGCCCTCATTGCTGCTTTCGCCAATTGCTGAAGTTGCAGAAGGAGAGCCGACGGCGGAACCGCCGATCTCCCCGCTTGAGATGTCCGGCAGGACAGAGGGGGGCGCTGTAGAGCGCTGCATTTCGGCAATCAGGCCCTTTCCCGGCCTCGTCGCTTCCTTGGCATTCCCATCCACGCCCGCCTTCGCCCACGCCTCCGACCGCGGCCATGTCCTGCTGCTTCCCACCGGCTACTACGTCGTCGGTGGCGCGCTCGCGGTTGCCGCCAGCTTCCTTGTCCTGGCTCTACTGCCGCCGGACCCCCTCGACCGCTTCTGGCGCAAACGCCTGCCGCTTTTCGCCTTCGGCGACGGCGCGCGGACTGCCGTCAGCCTGGTATCCTTTGCCGGCTTTGCAATTCTGATTGCCGCCGGCCTGTTCGGCAGCCGCGATCCGCTTTCCAATCCGCTGCCGCTGACCGTATGGACGCTGCTCTGGGTTGGCCTGGCTCTGTTGCAGGGGCTCGCCGGCGATCTCTGGTCGTGGCTCAACCCCTGGTACGGGCCATGCCGCGTCGCCTCGCGCCTGTCCGGCAGAACGCAGCCGTATCTGCTCCCCCAACGGCTCGGCTATTGGCCGGCTTTCCTGCTGTTCTTCGCCTTCGCCTGGTTCGAGCTGATCGACCCTGCGCCCGACGATCCGGCGCGGCTGGCCTGGGCCGCCGGCGCCTATTGGCTGCTGACCTTTGCCGCCATGCAGGTCTTCGGATATCGCGACTGGAGCCTGCGCGGTGAGTTCCTGACGGTGTTCTTTTCCATGGTAGCGCACTTCGCCATCGTCGAGCGCAATGAAGACGGCCGGCTCAAACTCTGCTGGCCGGGTGCCAGGCTGCTCGGTGGCGCGCGGCTACCGCTCAGCGGCGTCGCTTTCCTGCTGCTTGCGCTGTCGTCTGTGTCCTTCGACGGCCTGTCGAAAACCTTCTTCTGGCTAGGCTGGTTCGGCATCAATCCGCTGGAATTTCCTGGACGCACCGCTTTGATCGGCATCGGCAGCTTCGGCCTTGTGCTGAGCTTTGCCGTGCTTGCGGCCGTGTTCGCGCTAGCCGTCTTTCTTGGCCAGCACCTTGCCGGCAGCAACCATTCGCTCGGTCACGCCGCCGGGCTTTTGGCCTGGTCGATCGTACCGATCGCGCTCGCCTACCACTTCGCGCATTATCTGATGGCGCTGCTGGTCGACGGCCAATATGCAATTGCCGCTCTCTCCGACCCGTTTGCGCTTGGCTGGAACCTGTTCGGTACCGCAGACATGTCAATTGAAGCCGGCGTTGTCGCCGGCGCCGGCTCGGCGTGGTGGCTGTGGAACCTCCAGGCCGGCGTCATCATTGGCGGCCACATGCTTGCTGTGCTTGTCGCCCATGGCTTGGCCTGGCGGCTGCACGCCATTCCGGCTCGCGCCGCGCTCAGCCAGTTCCCGCTCACCGTGCTGATGATCGCCTACACCGTCCTCGGCCTATGGCTGCTTGCGACGCCGAGCGCCGGATGAACGAGGTGTGCGATGGCCGTCAATCGAACCTTGGGGAAAGCTCGCTTGCCACGTCAGAGCTTTGGTGATTTAGTTTGTACACATGCAATTTTCGCCCCTCTTAACAAGAGTGGCCTGCCTGCTACAGCCATTGGTCAAAGCTCAAAAACAAGGGGAACTGCCGTGACTGACAAGAATGGGTTTTTCGATCTCTCCAGATCCGCTCTCACCCGCCGCACGGCGCTGAAGGGCCTTGCCGCCGGCGCCGGTCTTGCCGTCGCGCCGGGTTTCGTGCGTTACAGCCAGGCGCAGAGCTCGGCGCCGATCAAGATCGGCTTCCAGTCGCACCGCACCGGCATCGGCGCCGCCTATGGCCGCTGGTACGAGAAGACCACAGCGGCTGCCGTCAAGGCGATCAACGATGCCGGCGGCATCAACGGCCGACCCGTCGAGGTGATCATCGAGGATGACGGCACCGATCCCAGCCGGGGCGCCGAAGTCGTCGGCAAGTTCGCGTCTCAGCACAAGACCGATATCGTCTACGGCACGCTGTTTTCGCATGTCGTCATCGGCTCGGCGCCGGCCGCCGGCGAGGCCAAGATGCCCTATTTTGTTGTCAGCGAAGGCCACCATGTCGCCTCGACCAAGTTGAACCGCTACGTCTTCCAGCCCGGCATCACCGATGTGAAGAGCCAGATCCAGTCGATGGCGCCGTGGATTGCCGCCAATGCCGGCAAGAAGGTGACGCAGATCTTCCCCGATTTCGCTTTCGGCTACGACCATCGCGACTACCTGCCGCCGGCCCTGAAGGCGCAAGGCGCCGAGGTTATCGCCCAGATCGCCATCCCCCCGACGGAATCCTCCTTCACTAAATATTTCCCGCAGATCCCCGCGGAGACCGAGGTGATCTACCACGTCATGGTCGGCCCGGCGGTGCTCACCTTCGTCAAGGAGCTCGGCGAGTTCTACGGCTCCAATCGGCCGCAATTGTTCGGCTTCATCGATTCGCTCGAAGCCACCGACATCAACAGCCCCGGCCTCGAATTCCTCGACGGCAGCCATTTCTGGGAAGGCTCGCCGCGTTATGCGCAGCCCGATGACTCCCCTGCGCAGAAAGCCTACCGCGCCGCCGTCGGCATCGACGACAATGGTGCCGCCGTCGGCGACCCCAAGGACGTCTCCACCGCCGCGCACATGTTCGGCTGCTGGGAAACGCTCTACGTCGTCAAGAAGGCGATGGAGGATGCCGGCTACAAGGGCCCGGAAGACCGCGCCAAGCTGGTCGAGGCGACCGAGGCGTTGACCGAGTTCGCCGAGGGGCCGGAGCACCCGCAAGGGCCGAAAACCTTCAACGGCAAGATCCACCAGTGCTTTGGCATCCAGAACATCTCCAAGGTTGAAGGCGGCCGGCTGAATGTCGTCCACAAGACCAAGATCGAGGACGGCCTCTACGAGCCTGAGGGGGATTACACGACGCAGACGCTGTGAGCTTGGCTGCTGCAGCAAGCGTGAGCGCCAAGATACCCCCCTCTGGCCAGAGGGGGGTGCTTCGCGCATCCGCCGGTGCTTAGCCGATGCACTTCGGACCTCACCTGCTCCTCGCCGCTCTCGAAGGCCTCGTCACCTCCGCCGTGCTGGCGCTGACGGCGCTTGGGCTGTCGCTGGTGTTCGGCGTCATGCGCGTCGTCAATGTCGCGCATGGCGAGTTCTTCATGCTGGGCGCGGTGCTTGCCTGGGCGATCTCAACGGCGGTATCTGGCCATCCGGCGCTCGGCTTCCTGGCCGCCCTGGTGCTGGCGCCGCTGATCGTCGGCCTGATCGCGCTGCTCGCCGAACGGCTGGTGCTGCGCCGGCTCAACTACAATCCGGAAGCCACCATCGTCGCCACCATCGGCATGCTCTACATCATCCAGCAACTGGCACTGACCTTCTACGGCCCGGAGGCGCGGCCGGTTCAGCCGCCGTTCAGCTACCGCATCCTCCTGCCGTGGTTCGGCTATTCCGGCTACAAGCTGTCGATCATCGCCGCGTCGGCGCTGCTGCTGGTCGCGACCTGGCTGGTGCTGACGCGCACGAAAATCGGCCTCGTCATGCGCGCCACGCAATATGACAGCGAGACGGCGCAGGCCTTCGGCATCCCGGTGACCAGAGTCTATGCCGGTGTTTTCGCGCTCGGCGCCATGCTGGCTGCTGTCGCCGCGGTGCTGATCGTGCCGATCAGCCAGGCCCACTATCTGATGGGACAGGACCCGCTGTTGCTGTCGTTCATCGTCGTCATCATCGGCGGCCTCGGCTCGCTGCGCGGCACGGTCGTCGCCGCGGTGCTGATCGGCCTTTCCGACGGCATCATCTCGGTGTTCTTCTCACCGACGCTGGCCAAGATCATCGCCACCTTGCTCGTCGCCATGGTGCTGGTGTTCCGGCCGCAGGGCCTGTTCGGGACGACATCACGATGAAGGATGCTTCGCCGGCAAAGCCATATGCGCTGCACCTCGGCGTCATCGCCCTGCTTTTCGGGCTTAGCTTCGTCCTGCCGGAATACCATCACGGCCTGCTCGCCCGCATCATGGTGCTGGCGGTCTTCGCCATGGGCTACAATCTGCTGTTCGGCTATGTCGGGCTGCTCAGCCTCGGCCATGCCATGTTCTTTTCAGCCGGGCTCTATGGCGCCGGCCTTGCCGTCATCCATCTCGGCTGGAGCGTGCCGGCCGCCTTCGCAGCCGGGCTTGCCTGCGGCGCGCTTCTCGCGCTGGTGATCGGGCTGCTGGCGCTGCGCACCTCCGGCGTCGCCTTCATGATCGTCACTATGATGTTCGCGCAGGTATTCTATCTCGTCATCCTCTATTTCGCTGCCTGGACCGGTGGCGACCAGGGCATGGTCGTGCCGCAGCCGATGCGTGTCCTTGTCCTGGGCAGCACGTCGCTCGACCTCACCAACCCGACCGTGCGCTATATGAGCGCGCTGGCACTGTTCTCGATCGTGCTGCTCATAAGCCTGGCGATAGTCCGCTCCGGCTACGGTCGCGTGCTGGTCGCGATCCGCGAGAACGAAGAGCGGACCAAGATGCTCGGCTACGATACGTTCTCCAGCAAGCTTGCCGCCGTCGTCATCTCCGGCAGCATCTGCGCGGCCTCCGGCGCGGCCTATGCGCTGCTGTTCGGCTATGTCGGCTCGAGCTTCGCCTCGGTGCAATATTCCATCCTGCCGCTGCTCTGGGTGCTGCTGGGCGGCGCCGCCACCACGCTCGGTCCGCTGATCGGCACGCTGTTCATGTATTATGTCATCGACGTCGCCAGCGGCTACACCTCGGCCTATTTGCTGATCGTCGGCATAGCGCTCATCCTGCTGGTGCTGTTCTTCCCGAGAGGCATTATCGGCAGCATCCGCCAGCGCTGGCTCGGGTGGTTGCCATGATGCCGCTGCTCACCACCAAAGGCCTGTCGCGCAGTTTCGACGGCTTGCGTGCCGTCGACGGCGTCGACTTCGCGCTGATACCGGGCGAGATTCGCGCCATCATCGGCCCCAACGGTGCCGGCAAGACCACCTTCGTCAGCCTGGTCAGCGGCCGCATCCAGCCCTCGTCGGGTATGATCGTCTTCGACGGCGCCGACATCACCAGCCTGCCTGCCTACGCCCGGGTTCGCCTCGGCATCGCCTATACGTTCCAGATCACCAGCGTCTTTGCCAATCTCAGCGCCTACGACAATGTTGCCCTGCCGGTGCAGCGCACGCTGACCGACGGCCGCTCGAAGGGCGCGGTTCACACCGGCGTCATGGCGGCTCTCGAGCGCACCGGCCTTGCCGACCGGGCGCAAATGCCTGCCGGGCAATTGTCCTACGGTCACCAGCGGTTGCTGGAAGTGGCAATGGGACTGGCACTGAAGCCGCGGCTGCTGATCCTCGACGAACCGACGCAAGGGCTTGCCGACAGCGAGATCGACAATTTCATCGAGCTGGTGCGCGAGATCGCCGATAGCGCCACCGTGCTTTTGATCGAGCACAACATGCCGGTGGTCATGCGGCTCGCCGACCGCATCACCGTCTTCAACGCCGGCAGGATCTTGGCTGAAGGCACGCCCGAGCAGATCCGCGCCAATGCCGCGGTGCAGGACGCCTATCTGGGGACGACCCATGGCTGAGGCCCAGTCCAAGGCACTGACGATCTCCGGGGTCGACTGCTTCTATGGCGAGGTCCAGGTGCTCTATGGCCTCGATCTTGTCTTGAACGAGGGCGAAGTGCTCTGCCTGTTCGGCCGCAACGGCGCCGGCAAGACGACGACGCTGAAGGCAATCATGGGTCTGGTGCCGGTAAGCTCCGGCTCGATTCGGCTCGAAGGGCGGGAATTGAGCGGCTTGCCGGCGCACGAGGTGCCCAAGGCCGGCGTCGCCTACGTGCCGCAGGGCCGGCGGCTGTTCGCCGAGATGACGGTGGCGGAAAACATCGAGATCGGCCTGATGGCCCGCAACAAGGGCAAGGCGACGCGCGAGAACGTGCTCGATCTCTTCCCGCTGTTGCGCCAGCGCCTCAGGCAGCGTTCGGGCACGCTGTCCGGCGGCGAGCAGCAGATGCTGGCCATGGCCCGCGCCCTGTGTCTGGAACCGCAGGTGCTCCTGCTCGACGAACCGACCGAAGGGCTGATGCCGTCGATGATCGCCAAGATCCGCGAAACCGTGTCGAAGCTGCGTGCGCTTGGCGTGTCGACAATTCTTGTCGAGCAGCGCGTCGATGCCGTGCTGTCGGTCGCAGACCGCGTTTGTTTCATCGAAAACGGCCGCAACCGCGAGACGGTCGATGTCGAGGAACTGCGTTCCGATCCCTCCGCGGTCCGTCGCTATGTCGGCGTCGGCTGATCAGGCAAAGAACAGCAAGCCGGCAAGCAGGAATGTCGGGATCAGCACCGCGCCCGACCATGCCATATAGCCAAAGAAGCTCGGCATCTTGATGCCGCGATGCCTGGCAATGGCATAGACCATGAAATTCGGCGCATTGCCGACATAGGTGTTGGCGCCCATGAACACCGCGCCTGCCGAGATCGCCGCCAGCGTCGAGGCGAGCTCGGTCATCAGATGCTGCGCATCGCCGCCAGCCAGCTCGAAGAACACCAGATAGGTCGGCGCATTGTCGAGGAAGGACGACAGCGCTCCGGTCAGCCAGAAATAGGCAAGGTTGTCCGGCGCGCCGGTCGGCGAACTGACCAGCAGCACCAACGGCGCCAGCGCGCCATCGAGCCCGGCCCGCAAGATGGCGACGACCGGCACGATGCAGATGAAGATGCTGGCGAACAGCTTCGCCACCTCGGCAATCGGCCCCCAGTTGAAGGCGTTTGCGCCGCGAAACTCCTTCGGCGAGACGACAAGCGAAGTGAAGGCCAGTATCAGGATGGCGGCGTCGCGCACCAGATTCTGCAGCTCGAGGCTGACGCCCTGAAAAGAGAAACTCACTCCCGGCTTCCAGGCAGCGGAAATCAGGATCGCGGCGATTACGCCGGCCAGCAGCGGAATGTTGGCCAGGCCGCGAATGCGCACCTTGCTGTCGGGCGTCGGATCCTTGATCTTCGGCGCGCCTTCCTCCCGGCGATGCATGATGATGTCGATCGCCAAGAAAACAGCCAGCACCACGCCGGCGACGAACAGCGTCTCGGGCAGCAGGTGAACTGTCGTCCAGAAGAAATCGACGCCGCGCAGAAAGCCGACGAACAGCGGCGGATCGCCCAGCGGCGTTAGCGACCCGCCGATGTTGGACACCAGGAAGATGAAAAAGATGACGACATGGGCGTTGAAGCGCCGGTTGTCGTTGGCGCGGATGAGCGGCCGGATCAGGATCATCGAGGCGCCGGTTGTGCCAATGATCGAGGCAAGCAGCGCCCCTCCCAGCAACAACCCGGCATTGACCAGCGGCGTGCCGTGTATGTTGCCGGCAACGAAGATACCGCCCGAAATGGTGAACAGCGCAAACAGCAGGATGATGAACGACATGTATTCCGTGAGCAGCGCATGCAGCACCGCCTGCGTGGCGGACGGGATGCCGAAGGCGATGGCCAGCGGCCCGATCACCAACGCTGCCCAGAAGGCAGCGATCTTGCCGTAATGGTGCTCCCAAGCATGATGGAACAGCAGCGGGCCGGTCGCGATGCAAAGCAATAGCCCGGCAAACGGCAGCACCCACCAAAGCGACATGGCGGCGCCCGGCAATTCGTGCGCTTCGGCCGCGAGAACCGCTCTCGGAGAAAAGATTGCTGCAATAAGTGCAGCACTTGCCGTCAACGCCGCAAACCGCATGAAGCCCCTCAAAAGTCTGTCAGGTTCGGCTGGATGACGTTCAAATCAGTGTCACGCCGGCATCGCGCATCCGGCCCAGCATCCTCTCCACGGAGCCGTTGAGATCGATGCCGCGGCAGGCGTCGAGCCGCACGGACGTCTCAAAACCGAGCTTGACCGCGTCGAGCGCCGAAAAGGCGACGCAGAAATCCGTCGCCAGGCCGACCAGGGTCAGCGTCTCGATGTTCCGATCCCGGAGATAGCCGGCAAGGCCGGTCGGCGTCGTCCGGTCGTTCTCGAAGAATGCGGAATAGCTGTCGATCGCAGGACGGAACCCCTTGCGGATCACCAGCTCGGCCTTGCTCCAGGCGAGGCCCGAATGGAAATCCGATCCCAGGCTGCCCTGGATGCAGTGATCCGGCCACAGCGTCTGGTGGCCATAAGGCACGTCGATCGTTTCGAACGGGTGCTTGCCGGGGTGGCTGGAGGCAAAGCTCGAATGGCCGGCAGGGTGCCAGTCCTGCGTCAGCAGGACGTGCTCGGTCCGCCGGATTAGGTCATTGACCAACGGCACGATTTCGTCGCCACCGGCCACTTCAAGGGCGCCACCCGGGCAGAAATCGTTCTGCAGGTCGATAACGACAAGCGCTTCGTCGGCCATGGAGCCTCCTTATTTTCTTGGTCTTGAGCTTAGGCTCCAATAAAAACGCGACCGGACGCAGAAACTTGACCAGATGGCCGGCTGCGTCAACCTCTCATGGCATAACAAACGCATTCCGGGTGCACCGGTGCCAACAGTCGTGCAAACTCTGGCTTTGACAATTCCTGCCGGCTTGATATCATTTGCATACGAATGAATTTCCTGCCTTGAATGCTCGGGAAAATCTTTCGGCAGGATCCCCTCTCGGGAAGCCCATTCTGGGAAGGCAAAGCGTGATCCGTTACGCAAAACCCACCACGGTCGACGATGCCCTCGCTTTGCTGGGCGAAGGGCAATGGCGCATCCTCGCCGGCGGCACCGACTTCTATCCGGCACAGGGCAGCAAGCCTTTCCGCGACAATGTCCTCGATATCAATGGCCTGGTGGCATTGCGCGGCATTGCCGAAGCCGAAAACCATTGGCTCGTCGGCGCACGCACCACCTGGACCGATCTCGTCCGCCATCCTCTGCCGGCGCCTTTCGACGCGCTGAAGCAGGCGGCGCGGGAAGTCGGCTCGGTGCAGATCCAGAACGTTGCCTCGATTGCCGGCAATCTCTGCAACGCCTCGCCGGCCGCCGACGGCGTGCCGGCGCTGCTGGTGCTCGATGCCGAAGTCGAACTGCGTTCCGCTGTGGCGACCCGGCATCTGCCCCTTGCAGAATTCATCCTCGGCAACCGTCGCACCGCACTGCAGCCCGGCGAAATGGTCACGGCAATCCGCATTCCCAAACCCGCGACCGCCGGCAGCTCCGCCTTCGTGAAACTCGGCGCGCGGCGTTATCTCGTCATCTCCATCGCCATGGCCGCCGCACGCCTGGCCGTCGAAGATGGTATGGTCAGGAACGCGGCCGTCGCCGTCGGTTCCTGCTCGGTTGTCGCCAGGCGCCTGGCGGGTGTCGAGGCGGCGCTACGCGGCCGGCCCGTCGGCCACGCGCTGGCCACTGCGATCCAATCCGCACCGATGGACGAGCTGTCGCCGATCGGCGACGTGCGCGGCAGCGCCGAATATCGGCTGGACGCTGCGCGCGAGATCGTCGCCCGCGCCGTGCTTGGTGCGATGGGCGCTGTTCCCGACGAAAGGGCGGCGGCCTGATGGGCATGGAGCGCGCCGACATCGCCTTCGAAGTCAACGGCGCCGCCGTCAGCGTTTGTGTGCCGCCGGTGCGGCGGCTGTCCGCGGTGCTGCGCGACGAGTTGCGGCTGACCGGCACCAAGATCGGCTGTGATGCCGGCGATTGCGGCGCCTGCACGGTGCTGGTCGACGGCGAGCCGGTCTGCGCCTGCTTGATGCCCGCGGCTTCCGCCTCCGGCACCGTGGTGACGACAGTCGAAGGCCTCGCCAATGGCCGGTTGTCGGCGCTGCAGGCTTCGTTCCTCAGCCATGGCGCAGCGCAATGCGGCGCCTGCACGCCCGGCCTGCTGGTCGCGGCAACGGCACTCCTGGACAGGACGCCTTGCCCGAGCGAGGCCGAAACGCAGGATGCACTGGGCGGCGTGCTCTGCCGCTGTACCGGCTACCGCAAGATCGTCACCGCGGTGATGGATGCTTGGCGCCACACCGACAGCCTCGATCCGCGCATGCCATCCTCTGGCCATGCCGTCGGCTCCTCCCCGATCCGCGTAGATGGCCTGCCGAAAGTCACCGGCGACGAAAAATTCGGCGGTGATTCATTCCCGGCCGACGCATTGTCGGTGCTGGTGGTCCGCTCGCCGCATTATCGTGCCGCTTTCACTTTTGGCGACCTCGGCAGTTGGGTGAAATCCCGTCCCGGCATTGCCGGCGTCTTCACCGCCGCCGACATTCCGGGAAAGAATTGTTTCGGCGTCATCGCGCCCTTCGCCGACCAGCCGGCGCTGGCCGAAGGGGTTTCGCGCTTTCGCGGTGAGGCGGTGGCCCTGGTTGCCGGCGAACGCGAGGCTATCCTCGATCTCGACCTTGCCGATTTGCCTGTCAGTTGGACCGAGTTGCCGCATTTTCTGGAAACTGGCGAAGCGCAGGCCGGCGGCGCGCAACTGGTCCATGAAAACCGGCCCTCGAACCTGCTCACCTCCGGCTTCGTCGAGCGTGGCGACCCCGAAGCCGCGCTCGCCGGTGCGGCTTTCGTCGTTTCCGGCGCCATCGACACTTCCTATGTCGAGCACGCCTATATTGAACCGGAAGCCGGCTATGCCTTCATGGACGGCGACACGCTGGTCGTCGTCGCCTGCACGCAGGCGCCCTATATGGACCGCGACGACACGGCAAAAGTGCTCGGCCTTGCCCCGGAACAGGTGCGCATCGTGCCGACCGCCACCGGCGGCGGCTTCGGCTCCAAGCTCGACGTCTCGCTGCAACCGCTCATCGGCCTCGTCGCCATGAAAACCGGCCGGCCGGCGGCGCTCGCCTACAGCCGCACCGAATCGATGATCTCGACCACCAAGCGCCATCCGGCTCTGATGAGAGCGAGCATCGGCGCCGATGCCGACGGCCGTGTCACCGGCATGGTCTTCGCCGGCGATTTCAACACCGGCGCCTATGCCAGCTGGGGGCCGACGGTCGCCAACCGCGTGCCGGTGCACGCCTCCGGCCCCTATGCGACGCCGAACTATCGCGCCGAAGGCCGCGCCATCCACACCAACGGCCCGATTGCCGGCGCCTTTCGCGGTTTCGGCGTGCCGCAGGCGACGATCATGCAGGAGACCCTCTATGACGACCTAGCCGACAAGCTCGGCATGGATCGGCTCGCCTTTCGCCTGAAGAACTGCCTTCGGAACGGATCCGAAACAGTCACCGGCCAGCGGCTCGAGTCGGGCGTCGGCATCGCCGACTGCCTCGAGGCCCTCCGTTCACATTGGCAGCGTGCCGTTCGCGATGCCGAAGCGTTCAATGCCGGTAGCAGCATCAAAAAACGCGGCGTCGGCATCGCTTCTTGCTGGTACGGCTGCGGCAACACCTCGCTGCCCAATCCGTCGACCATCAAGGTCGGCATCTCGGCATCGGGCGCAGTCGTCCTGCATCAGGGTGCGGTCGATATCGGGCAAGGCTCGAACACTGTCATCGCGCAGATCTGCGCCGATGCGTTGGGTCTTCCGCTCGAAAAATTCATGCTGAAAGGCGCCGACACGGCGATCACCCCCGACGCCGGCAAGACCTCGGCCTCGCGCCAGACCTTCGTCACCGGCAAGGCCGCCGAAAAGGCCGGCCGCGCCTTGCGCGAGGAGATCTTGCGTTTCGCCAATGTCTCGGAAAAGGCGGCGATTGCGCTGGACGGCACAAGCCTGAGCATCAGGGAAGGCGAAGCGACCCGCCGCGTCGATCTTTCCTCGCTGAAGGCAGACCCCGAAGGCTTTGTCTTTCGCGCCGAGGAAAGCTACGACCCGCCGACGCTGCCGCTCGATGCCAAGGGCCAGGGCAAGCCTTATGCCGTCTATGGCTATGGCGCGCAGATCGCCGAACTGGAGGTCGACCTCAGGCTCGGCACCGTGAAGCTTATAAAAATCACCGCCGCTCACGATGTCGGCAAGGCCATCAACCCTTTACTGGCAGAGGGCCAGATCGAGGGTGGCATCGCCCAGGGCATCGGCATGGCGCTGATGGAGGAATTCATCCCCGGGCGCACCGAAAACCTGCACGACTATCTGATCCCGACGATCGGCGACGTGCCATCGATCGAGACCATCCTGATAGAAGTTCCGGATCCGGAAGGACCCTTCGGCGCCAAGGGTTTGGGCGAGCATGTGCTGATCCCGACGGCGCCGGCGATCCTCAACGCCATCCGCCACGCCACCGGTGTGCTGGTCACCAAAATTCCGGCGACGCCGACCCGCATCCGCGCCGCCATCCTCGACAAGGAGGCGCGCCGATGAGCGAGCTTGCCGAACGCTTCGAGACCCACGATCCCGGCGAGAAGCTGGTGGCCGAGAAGATCCGCTGCGATGCCTGTCCAGTCATGTGCTACATCGCCGATGGCCGCACCGGCGCCTGCGATCGCTACGGCAATGTTGGCGGCAGGATCGTGCGGATGGATCCACTGACCATCCTCGACCACGCGGCCGAGACCGGCGCCGCAATCGTACCCTTTGCCGAAGAAGGCGAGGCATGGGACGGCGAACTGGTCAACACCGGCCGCCGCTTCGTCACCGCCATCGGCGCCGGCACCACCTATCCCGATTACAAGCCGGCGCCCTTCATCGTCAGCCAGGAGGTCGAGGGCGTCGATCTGGTCACCGTCGTCACCGAGGGCATCTTCTCCTATTGCGGCGTCAAGGTGAAGATCGACACCGACCGTCATATCGGCCCCGAAACGGCTACGGTCCGTGCCCAAGGCGAGGCGATCGGCCATGTCACGACCGGCGAATACGGCTCGCAGATGCTGTCGCTGGGCGGCGTACATCATCTGACCGGCGGCTCGAAGGCTGAAGGGCGCGCCACCTGCGACGCCATGCTCGCCCTGTGCAACCGCAAACCGGTTGAACTCGTCATCGACGGCGGCGCCACCGTCATCGTCGAAGCCGGCAAGCCGCCGGTCATCGACGGCAAGCTCGAGCAGCGCATGCGCGTTGGCTGCGGTTCGGCTACCATAGGCATGTTCGCGACCCAATGGCGCGGCCTTGTCGACGAGGTGGTGGTGGTCGATGACCACATCACCGGCGTCGTCTCCGAGCATCAGGCCGGCAAGGTGCTTGGCTGGCGGGATACCGGCATCAAGATCATCGGCCGCCGTTCGACGCCGGGCCGTTATTTCAAGGTGTCGGAGCCCGGCCTCGGCTGGGGCGGCACCAGCATTTCCGACCCGCTGTCGATCCTTGGTGAATGGAACGCCAAAAAGGGTGCGCGCCCCGGCATGTCGCTGCTGATGGTCTCGACCACCGGTGAGCAATTCGCCTATTACGAGCTCGACGACGAATTGAAGCCGGTCCAGAAACCGTTCCCGGAGCGGCTGCGGAAGTCGGTCGAACTGATCGAGGACAATTGCGAGCCGGCGCTCTGCACCGTGCTTTTCGTCGGCGGCGCCGGCGGCTCGCTGCGCGCCGGCGTCACCGAGAACCCGGTCAATCTGACCCGCTCGGTGCAGGGCTTGACGACCTACGTGACGGTCGGCGGCGCGCCGGTCTATGTCTGGCCGGGCGGCGGCATCACGCTGATGGTCGACGTCACCCGCGTCCCGGAAGGCGCCTTCGGCTATGTGCCGACGCCGGCGCTGGTGGCGCCGATCGAGTTCACCATGCACCGCGACGATTATGTCAGGCTTGGCGGCTACGAAGGCGAAATCCGCAGCGTCGACGATATCCTGGCCAAGGGCGGCGAATATCTCAATCCGCGCCGCGGCACGGCCGCACCCCGTGACAATCCCTGGCCGCCGCTGGCGCAGTTGCGTCGCGCGACCGCAAACGGGGCCGGGCGATGAACGGCCCGCAGGCGCATTGGCTCGAGGACGGCCGGAGGCTTCACCTCAATCATGGGCCGATCGATCTGATCGTCGAGGCATTCGGCGAGGCGAGTGAATGCAGCGCCGCATATCGCCAGGCAGTGGCGCGCTTCCAGACAATCCTGGTTGAACTGGTCGAAGAGTTGCCCGAACTGCGGCGCCCGGCCGCCTCGCGGCCACGTGCTTTCGCTGGCCCGACGGCGCGCCGCATGGAAGTGGCGGTCGTTCCGCTAGCGAAACAATTCATCACGCCGATGGCGGCCGTCGCCGGCTCGGTAGCCGACGAAGTGCTTGGCGCGCTGCTTGCCGGCCGCCGGCTCGAGCGCGCCTATGTCAATAATGGCGGCGACAGCGCGATCTATCTCGGCCACGGGCAGTCGATGATAATTGCCATTGCCGGGACAGGTCATGGGTTGGCAGATCGTCTCACGATCCGCCCCGAAGACGGGATCCGCGGTGTCGCGACAAGCGGCTGGCGCGGCCGCTCCTTTTCGCTGGGCATCGCCGACGCGGTCACGGTGCTGGCGCGAACGGGTGCTGAAGCCGATGCCGCCGCGACCTTGATCGCCAACGCCGTCGACCTGCCCGGTCATCCGGCCGTTAGGCGCGTACGGGCGCGCGATCTCGCACCTGACAGCGACCTCGGCGACCGTTTGGTGACGCAGGGCGTGGGGCTGCTTTCCGCCGCTGAAATCGCTATCGCGCTGGAAGGCGGATTTGCCGTTGCCGAGGAGTTTCGGCGGCGCGGCCTGATTGCCGCCGCGGCACTTTTCCTCGGCGGTCAGGCGCGCATCGCAGATCCGATGGCGCTCGCCAATAAAGTTTTAGAGAGGGAAATTGCTCATGCCTGAGTTTCCGATCCGCAAGATCGCCGTGCTGACCGAAGAGATTTTTCACGAAGGCGGGCCGGTGGCGAAGGTGCCGCGGCGCCGCGCGGCGGCCATGGCTGTGGTCAAGAACCCGTTCGCCGGCCATTACGTCGAGGAACTGCAGAGCGCCATGGAGGATTTGAAGCCGCTCGGGCTGCTGCTCTCCGACAGGCTTGTTGCCGCATTGGGCGGCGACGTCAAACAGATCGACGGTTACGGCAAGGGCGCCATCGTCGGCATGGCGGGCGAGCTGGAGCATGGCGCGCTGTGGCATGTGCCGGGCGGCTATGCCATGCGCGAACGGCTCGGCGACGCCAAGGCGATCGTGCCCTCGGCAAAGAAGGTCGGCGGCTTCGGCGCGCGGCTCGATGTGCCGCTCGGCCACATCAACGCCGCCTATGTGCGCAGCCATTTCGATGCCATGGAAATCGGCATCAGCGATGGCCCCCGTCCCGACGAGATCCTGTTTTGCCTCGCCATGACCTGCGGCCCGCGCGTGCACGACCGCATGGGTGGGCTGGCGGCCAAGGAAATTAAGGCATGGGATGGGCTGCGGTGAGCGCCGAGGACAATCGGCTCAAGCTGGTCGAGGCCGAGGAGCCTGACGAAAACGACTATCGCTTGCAGGAGCAGGTCGGCTTCATCCTGCGCAAGGCGCATCAGCGCCATGTCTCGATCTTCGCCGCACACATCGCCGATCTGACGCCGCCGCAATTTGCCGCTTTGGCCAAATTGCGCGACGTCGGCGAGACCTCGCAGAACCAGCTTGGCAGCCTGATCGCCATGGATGCGGCGACCGTGAAGGGCGTCATCGACCGGCTGAGAGCGCGTGGCTTTGTCGAACTTAGCAAACACGAAGTCGACAAACGGCGCCTGCTGGTCAATCTGACCGCTGAGGGGCGCGACGCGATCGAGCGGCTGATCCCGCTTGCCCGTGAGATTACGCAGGAAACGCTGGCGCCGCTTTCTGCCAAGGAAGCGGCCATTTTCATGAAGCTGCTGGCCAAGCTGGCTTAATCTGCTGCCTGCCGGCGCTTGGTTGTTGTTCCTGCCGGGCGCTGAACGCCCGGCAGGAAAGCCTCGTCTCAGAGGCCGTTGTCCTTCAGGATCTGGGCGGCATTTTCCTTGGTGATCTTCTCCGTCGGCAGGGTGATGGTCTTTTCCACTTTCTCCCCGTTCAGGAACTTGATCGCCTGCCGCAGCCCTTCGGCGCCCGGCGTCACATAAGTGAACGTCGCCGTCAGCTCGCCATTGGCGACCAGCTGCACGCCTTCATTGGGCAGGCCGTCGATGCCGATGAACTTGATGTCCTTCTCACGTCCGACGTCCTTGGCGGCAAGATAGGCGCCATAGGCCATCGGATCATTGTGGCCGTAGACAAGATCGATTTTCTCGTTGTTGCGCAACGCCGTCGCCATGATGTTGTAGGCCTGGTCCTGCTTCCAGTCGCCCGACTGCTGGTCGAGCAGGTATTTTATGCCCGGCTCCTTGTCGGTGAATTCATGGAAGCCGTCATGGCGGTCGTGTGCCGGCTGGGTGCCCATGCCGCCCCAGATCTCGACGACGTTGCCGACGGCCTTGCCCTTGCCGCCAAGCAGCTCGACGGCATATTCACCGGCAGCTCGGCCGATCAGCTTGTTGTCGCCGCCGACGAACTGCGTGTAGTCGTTGGTTTCGACGTTGCGGTCGAGCACGAAGACCGGGATCTTGGCATCGATCGCCTGCTGCACGACACCGGTCAGGCCAGCGGATTCTTTCGGTGATACCAAGAGCGCATCGACCTCCTGACGGATAAGGTTTTCGACATCGGCGACCTGCTTCTCGGTCTTGTCCTCGCCGTCGGTGATGATCAGCTCGACTTCCGGATGCTTGGCCGCTTCGGCCAGGATGTCCTTGTTGAACTGGGCGCGCCAGGGTTCGATGGTCGTCACCTGCGAGAAGCCGATCTTCCACTTCTTGTCCTGCGCATGGGCGCCGCCGGCAAGCATGGCGGTCGTGGTCAGGAGTGCCGCTGTCAGCCCGGCGAGCTTCAACAATTCACGTCGTTTCATTTCTTGTTTCCTCCAATATTCAGAGACGCGGTCTCTTGCGACGGCCGCTTTGCCGCGGCCGTTTCCTTGTGCGCTTGCCCACCGGGCAGTCGCAGATAGAAGAGAAGATCACCGGCACTGCGCTCCTGTACGAGCACGGTACCGATGATGATCATCCCCTTCAGCACCAGCTGAAGGTTCGAATTGATGTTGTGCAGCTGCAGGATGTTGGAGAGCAGCCCGAAGATCAGCACGCCGCAGAACGTCCCGGTGAGGCTGCCGCGTCCGCCCATCAGGCTGGTGCCGCCGATGACCACGGCGGCGATCGCGTCGAGCTCCAGGCCGGCGCCGGCATCAGGCTTGCCTTGCCGGTATTGCGCGACATAGAGCACCGCCGCGATGCCGGCCAGCAGCCCTGACACGGCATAGGTGGCGATCTTCACGCGGCCTGCGGCGATGCCCGACAGCCGCGCCGCCTCCTCATTGCCGCCGATCGCATAGACATAGCGGCCGAACGGGGTGAAGCGCAGCACGGCGCCGTAGATCAGGATGGCGCCGAGGAAGAACAGGCCCGGCATCGGGATCACGCCGAATACCAGCGAGCGCAGCATTTCGAAATCGGCGGTGGCATTCGAGCCGGTGTAGACCGGCAGCACCGCATTGTTCTGGCCGGCTGTCAGCCGGGCGATGCCGAGCGCAGTGACCATCATCGCCAGCGTCACGATGAAGGGCTGCAGCCGCCCGGCGACGATGATGAAGCCGTTGAGCGCGCCGAACAGCAGGCCGACGCAAGGCGCCACCAGCAGCACGCCGAGCACGCCGAATTTTGAGCCCACCTGCGGCAGCAGGAACCACAGCACCAGACTGCACAGGATCACCCCGACAATGCCGGGCGTCACCAGCCCGCGAACGCTGTCCAACCTGATGTCGTGCGTGGCCTGCGCGCCGGCGCGGGATTTTTCGATGTTCAGCAGGATGAAACGAGTGACGAGAATGCCGAGGCAAAGGGCTGCCAGGGCAACTGTCGGCACCCCCAGCACCACCGCCGGCGTCACGCCGGGGACCGTCAGCAGCATGGCACAGACGACCGTGCAGATAGCCATCAGCGAGCCGACGGAAAGGTCGATACCGCCGGTGATGATCACCGCAGTCATGCCGGTGGCAATCAGCCCGGTGGTCGACACCTGGCGCAGCACATCGAGCAGGTTGCCGTAGGACAGGAAGATGTTGTTGCCCTTGGAGCTGATCGGCGAGCCGAGCACGCCGATCAGGAAGATGGCGATCAGGCCCCAATAGAGCTTCGTCCGGGACAGGATATGCAAAATGCTCATGCGGCAGGCCTCGTCATCGTCCGTCGCGGCGCCGCAAGCCGCATGATGGCCTCCTCGCTGGCTTGCGTGCGGGATAGGATTCCCGTCTGGCGGCCGTCGGCCATGACCAGGATACGGTCGGAAAGATGCAGCAGCTCCGGCAATTCCGAGCTGATGACGGCGATCGCCAGCCCGTCTCGCGCCAGCTTGAAGATGAGATCGTAGATTTCCCGCTTGGCACCGACATCGATGCCGCGTGTCGGCTCGTCGAGCAGCAGCACCCGCGGCCTCGTCGCCAGCCATTTGCCGATGACGACCTTCTGCTGGTTGCCGCCGGACAGCGTGCCGGCCGGCTGCTCGACAGTCTCGCAGCGAATGCCGAGCGCCTTGACGGCGTCCCGTGCCAGCCCTTGCTCACCGGCCAGCGAGCGCACGCCGAACCGCGCCAGCGCGCCGACCAGCGGCAGCGCGACATTGTCGGTGATCGAGGCCTCGAGATGCAGGCCTTGCGTCTTGCGGTCTTCCGTGACCAGGGCGATGCCGAGCCGGCGCGCATCGCGCGGCGAACGGATTTCTACTGCCTCGCCATCGAGCCTGATCTCACCGCCGGCACGTCCGCCGCTGGACCCGAAGATGGTTTCCAGGATTTCGGTACGGCCCGAGCCCAGCAATCCGCCGATACCGAGGATTTCTCCTGCGGCAAGATCGAAGCTGACGCCATCGAGCACGGTGCGCCAACCATTGCGATTGGGCTTCGACAGCGACAGCTCGCTTACGGACAGGACCGTGTTGCCACCGGGGATGCGGTGCTCCTGGGAGGAAGCAAGCAGGTTTCGCCCGACCATCGCCGAAATTATGGCGTCTTCGTCGAGCTTGTCCATCGCCCGCGTCAGGACGTGGCGTCCATCGCGAAACACGGTGACGCGGCTGGCCAGATGCATGACCTCGTCGATGCGGTGCGAAATGTAGACGATCGCCACGCCGCTGTCGGCGAGCTGGCGGATGATGCGGAACAGCCGCTGGCATTCGGCCGGCGAAAGCGCCGAGGTCGGCTCGTCCATGATCAGAATGCGCGCCGACATCGACAGCGCCTTGGCGATCTCGACCAGCTGCTGTTCGCCGACGCGCAAGGCACCGACGCGCGCATCCGGGTCGAGCTCGATGCCGAGCCTTTGCAAGAGCGCGCCGGCAGCGCGGCTGCTCGCCTTGCGGTCGACGATCAGCCCGGCGATCAGCTTCTCGCGGCCGAGAAAGATATTGTCGGCGACGCTAAGTTCGGGAACGAGGTTCAGCTCCTGGTGGATGATGGCGATGCCGGCGCGCTCGGCTTCGCGGACGCCGGCAAAGCGCACCGGATGGCCATCGATACTGACCGTTCCGTTATAGTCCGTATAGACGCCGGACAGGATCTTCATCAGCGTCGACTTGCCGGCGCCGTTCTCGCCCATCAGCGCATGGACCTCGCCGCGCCGCAGTTCGAAGCCGACATCGACAAGCGCGGCGATACCGCCGAAGGACTTGGAGATGTGCTCGGCGCTCAGCACGATAGCCGAGCCGTCCGCCACAACGCCTTGCGCAGGGATGGAATTGCCGTGCTGCATGACAAGGACGGCCTCCCTCCGTCGTCACCGAACACCTCAAACGCTAATCTAAACGTTTCGATCATGTCAAGGCAATATCTGGAGCCTGAGATTGTTCCATTTCAATTCTTGCGCAAAATCATAAGATTCCGTACGTATTGCTACCGTGGAGTGGTGAAACGTTTCGAAAATGACAGCGTCAGGACGAAAAAAGCAGCGCAAATTCACTGCCCCGACTATGCTTCATGTGGCCGAGGCCGCGCGTGTTTCCGTGGCCACCGTATCGGCGCTGATCAATGGCACCGCGACCGTCAGCCCCGAGCTCAGCCAGCGCATCGAACAGGCGATCCGCGACATCGGCTACAAGCGCAACGCCATTGCCCGCAGCCTGAAGATGGGCACCACACGCACCATCGGGCTCACCGTCCCACACATCACCAATCCGTTCTTTACCGACGTGGTTTCGGTCATCCAGCAGGCTTTCGACCGGGCCGGCTACGCCGTCATGCTGTGCTGCACCGACGAGCACCTGAACACGCAGGACGACCAGATCAGGCTGTTGCTCGACCGCATGGTCGACGGACTGATCGTCGCGCGTGTCGGTGACGGCGCGATCCTCAAACGGATTGTCGACGACGCCAATGTGCCGGTCGTGCTGCTCGACCGTGTTTGCCAGGGTGTCGACACCGATGCCGTCGTTCTCGACAATCAGCGCGCGGTGTTCGACGCCATCACTTACCTGATCGATCTCGGCCATCGGCGCATCGGCTACATCTCCGGCTCGTTCGATATCTCGCCGATGCATGACCGCATGGCGGGATACCGCGAGGCCCTCCAGGCCGCCGGCCTGCCGGCCGAGGCCGAACTCGTCCGCTTCGGCAACTTCCATGAAGTCGACGGCTACAACGCCACCATGCAGCTGCTTTCGCTGCACGACCGGCCGAGCGCCATCTTTTCGGCCAACAACCCGATGGTGATCGGCACCATGAAGGCCATTCGCGATATCGGCCTGTCCTGTCCGGAGGATATTTCGGTCGCCTGCTTCGACGACTTTCCGTGGTCGGATGTGTTCCGGCCGCAATTGACCACGGTCGCACAGCCGGTGCAGGCGATTGGCGAACAGGCGGCCAATCTGCTGCTCGACCGGCTCGCCGGAAACAGGGATGCGCCGCCGCGCAAGCTGACGCTCAAGGGACGCTTGATGATCCGCAATTCATGCCGTCCGCTAGGTGCGACTGCGCAGAGCGTCAGCGCGTAGCGCTTGGGCTCTGTTCAGAAACTTTGCAATGCCGGACGGACAGCGCTCCCTCTGTCCTGCCGACCCCGGCCTTCGCAGCCACTACGGGCGTTCGTCTTTCGAAAACCGAGCAATTGAAGGACGGGCGCCGATCGAGCCAAGTGGCCAACAATCAGCCAGCCGACAGTCAGGAAAATCTTGGCAATCGAAGCATGTCGGTTTAGGAATATGACGAGATGCGGCTGATCGCCCACACGGGCGCCCGCTTGAGTCATGCGCGTGAAATCGATCCTAATCGGGCTGGTACTTGCTGGGATGGCCGCATTCTTCGGCTGCACCACCGGCGGCGCATTTAAGACTTTCCCCTCGGCCTATGGCGGCCTCACCGACGCCGGTTTTCGCGTTCCGCCGGTTCCGATCTACAAAGTTGACCAAAAGTTCCATCGGCAGACAGTGCCTTATGCGACTGAAGAGGCGCCGGGCACCATCATTGTCGATACAGGAGCGAAGTTCCTCTACTACGTGTTGGGAGACGGTCAGGCGCTGCGCTACGGAATCGGCGTCGGCAAGGCGGGCTTCGAGTGGCATGGCACTGCTCACGTTGCGAGGAAGCGCGAATGGCCGGATTGGAGCGCGCCGTCTTGCGATGATCGTGCGCGAGCAGAAGCGAGGCCGCATCATACCGGCCCATATGGAGGGCGGACTCATGAACCCGCTCGGGGCGCGGGCGCTCTATCTTTTTAACGAGAAAGGTGACACTGGATATCGCCTGCACGGTAGCCCTGAATGGTGGTCCATCGGCAAAGCTGTGTCGGCGGGCTGCATTCGCCTCATGAACCAGGACATCATCGATCTCTATGACCGCGCCACAATCGGCACCAAGGTGATCGTCATTTAGTGGACGCCGCGTTTCCCGCTAACGGACGAGCATGACGGATCGAAAACCTTCGCGCAAAACGCGCGAAATTGTTCGCTATGTCTTCGCACACCCGTTCGCGATGTCCCTGCCTAAGGCCGGCCTTGCCCGCAACAGTGGCAAGTGGCGAACCAACTCTCAGGCAGCTTCCGACAGCGATTTGTGAGCGTCGGCCAGGATCTCGAACGAGCGCACCCGCGCCGCATGGTCGAAAATCTGCGCTGTGACCATCAGCTCGTCGGCCCCTGTGCGGCGCACAAACGCCTCGATGCCTTGCCTGACCGTTTCCGGGGAGCCGACGACGGCGCAGGAAAGCGCTTGGCCGAGCATGGTCTTGGCCATTGGATCGAGCTCGCGCTCATATCCTTCGACCGGCGGCGGCAATCGGCCGGGCCGGCCGGTGCGCAGATTGACGAAGGCCTGCTGCAGCGAGGTGAACAACAGCCGCGCCTCGGAATCGGAAGGAGCGGCGAAGACGTTGAGGCCGAGCATCACATAAGGCTTGTCGAGCTGCTCCGAAGGCTGGAAACGCGAGCGGTAGATCTCCAGAGCATGGTCGAGCTCGGCCGGCGCAAAATGCGAAGCGAAGGCGTAGGGCAGGCCGAGCATGGCGGCAAGCTGCGCGCCGTAGAGGCTGGAACCGAGAATCCAGATCGGCACCTTTTCGCCTTCGCCGGGCACTGCGCGGATGCGTTGGCCGTCTTCGGCCGGCTGCAAGTAACCCATCAGCTCGACGACGTCCTGCGGGAAATTGTCGGCGCCAGCGTCGAGGTTACGGCGCAGCGCCCGTGCCGTGGCCATGTCGGTGCCGGGCGCCCGGCCGAGGCCGAGATCGATGCGGCCAGGATGCAGAGCGTTGAGCGTACCGAACTGCTCGGCGATGACCAGCGGGGAATGATTGGGCAGCATGACGCCGCCGGCGCCGACGCGTATCGTATCGGTGCCGCCGGCCACATGGGCAATGACCACCGAGGTGGCAGCGCTGGCGATGCCCGGCATATTGTGGTGCTCTGCCAGCCAATAGCGCCGGTAACCCAGCCGCTCGGCATGACGGGCGAGATCGAGCGAATTGGCGAGTGACTGTGAAGCGTTGCTGCCTTCGACGATCGGCGACAGGTCGAGAACGGAAAGAACGGTCATCGGCGCGGGTTTCCTGTGGGCCGAAGGGATGTAGGAAGCCGTTGCCGAGGCGGCAAATTCAAAATGTTGATGGAGCGCTGAGGGCACAACGGACGTGCGACCGATGCAAGGTCGTGATCTGCACCATCGGGGGGGCGCTTTTGACCCTTTAAGCCGCTACTTGTTCACCTCGGAAATCTCTTCGTCCTCGATCGCTGCCGTGTGTTGCGCCGCCAGGAAATTGCCGACATGGCTGAGACCGTCGAAATGATCGCAGAACACCTTGATGACGACCAGCAGCGGCACCGCCAGCAGCGCGCCGACAAAACCCCATAGCCACGACCAGAAGGCGATGGCGATGAGGATCGCCACTGCGTTGATTTCGAGACGGCGGCCGACCACCGTCGGCGTCACGAACTGGCCTTCGACGATGTAGCATAGAACGACGAAGGCCGGCGCCAGCAGCGCGTAGGAAATCGTGTCGAAGCTTATCAGCGCAATGATCGTGACCAGCGTGATGGTGATTAACGCTCCGATATAGGGCAGGAAATTGAGCAGAGCCGCTGCCGCGCCCCAGACCTGCGCGTTTGGCACGCCGAGTGCCCACAGGCCGAGCCCGATGACCACGCCGAGACATGTATTGATGATCGTGACGGTAAGCAGATAGTGCGAGATTTCACGTTCGACGTCGTAGACGACACGCAGTGCCCGCTTCTTTTCGCTGAGACTGGGGAAGGATTGGACGATCTTTTCATAGAACATCGTGCCGGAGGCGAGCAGGAACAGCGACAGGACGAAGACGATGGTGACGCTGGTGCCGGCCGACAGTACATTGCCGGCGGCCTGCGAGAGAATACCGGATGGCGCCATCGCCACCCTCTGAACGCCCGGCTCCTGGGATGTCTGCGTCAGTCCCTCTATCTGACGCGAAACCTCCACGATCCTTTCGAACGGACGGCGCAGTTGTGCCAGACGTTCGGTAAGCTGCTGGCCGATCGTCGAGGTGTTGTTGATGAGATCGATGACCGGGCCGCTGAGCAGATATCCCGCGACGGCGACGAGGCAGAACGAAAGCAGCACCAGCAGTGTCGCTGAAATGACATCGGGCATGCCATGCTTGCGCAGGAAGCGAACGATCGGCGTCAGCGTCAGCGCCAGCAGGAAAGCCAGAATGACTGGCATGAAGAAGGCGCGGGCGAAGTAAAGCGCGTAGATCGCCATGAGGATGAAGATGCCGACGAGCAGCGAACGCATCAGATGCGCATCCGCCCGCGCCTCGACGCGCGGATCCGGGCTTTCGGCAGCGCTTGCGCCCGAAGCGTCGGGTTCGGCTTTCATTCTGACCCTCGGCGGCACACCGCGATTGGTGCAGACCGTTGGCGAAAACGCCTCTGTCGCTTCAAGGTTCCGTTAGCCGGCGTCACCGGCAAAGCCGCCTCGCGGCCTTGCCGGTGAATCAGGTGACTGGGAATCAGGCAACCGGCGCCGCCACGGCGGGAACGGCCTTCGCAGTTTCCCGGCGCACGATCGGCGCCACTTTGGTTCCGTAGAGTTCGATGGCCTTCATCACCTTGGCGTGCGGCATGGTGCCGATCGCCATTTGCAGCAGGAAGCGGTCGTTGCCGAATATCCTGTGCTGGGCAAGGATCTTCTCGGCCACCTGTTCTGGATTGCCGACGAACAGCGCGCCGTTTGGGCCGCGCGATTGGTCGAAATGTGCCCGCGATGTCGGCCCCCAGCCGCGCTCGCGGCCGATGCGGTTCATCACCTCGGCCTGCGGCCCGTAAAAATCCTCGGCTGCCTGGTCCGTGCTGTCGGCAATGAAGCCGTGCACGTTGAGACTGGTGGCAAGGCTTGCCGGGTCGTTGCCGGTGCGCCTGGCTGCATCCCTGTAGATGTCGAACAGTGGTGCGAACCGCGCCGGCTCGCCACCGATGATCGCCAGTGCCAGCGGCAACCCGAGCACGCCCGCGCGGGCGACGGATTGCGGTGTTCCACCGACGGCGATCCAGATCGGCAATTTGTCCTGCAAGGGCCGGGGATAGACGCCACGATCATTGATCGGCGCGCGCAGACTGCCCGACCAGGTCACCTTGACATGATCGCGGATGGCGAGCAGCAGGTCGAGCTTCTCGGCGAAGAGTTCGTCATAATCTTCGAGATTGTAGCCGAACAGCGGAAAGGATTCGATGAACGAGCCGCGCCCGGCCATGATCTCGGCACGGCCGCCGGACAGAAGATCGAGGGTGGCAAACTGCTGGAAGACGCGCACCGGATCGTCGGAGGACAGCACGGTGACAGCGCTGGTCAGCCTTATGCGCTTGGTCCGTTCGGCCGCCGCCGCCAGCGCCACCGCCGGAGCCGAGGCAGCATAGTCGGGACGGTGGTGCTCGCCGAGACCAAAGACGTCCAGCCCGACCTGGTCGGCGAGCTCGATCTCCTCGATCAAATTGCGCAACCGCTCATGCGCACCGATCGCACCGGGACCCGGTTCCGGGCTGACGTCGGCGAAGGTGTAGAGACCGAGTTCCATACTGTCATCTCAGCGTTTTGTCTTGGCGCTAGACGTAGCGATCAGTCCGCCGCCCCGCCAGATGCCTGGATGGTGAACAGTGCGGGTGCTTTCGGCCGAATTCAATCGAAATGGCGTCTCCCGGTTGCAACAGATCAGAATTTCATGGCTGGCATACCGTTTTGGCGCTTGAACTCTCGGTTTTCACGCGTATGTAAGCGTCGCAAATTGACTTCAGGGAAGTGGACTTGGCTATCTATAGGGAAAAAGACGTTTTCGAGCGGCGCAATGCCGCAAACGAGGCAAAGAAGGCGCTTCTGGAGCGCTTCAAGGCAAAGCCGGCGGCAGATGATCCAGCGGTGCTGGCACGACAGGCCGAGCGCAAGGCGATCCTCGAGGCCCGCGCAATACGCGAGGCCGAAAAGGCCAAGCTGAAGCAGGAAAAGCTGGCGCGCGAAGCGGCCGAAAAAGCCGAGCGCGAGGCAGCTGCCGAAGCGGCACGCATCGCCGCGGAAGAAGCAGCACAGGCCGAAGCGAAGATCCGGGAAGCTGAAGAGAACGAGCGCATCGCCCGTTTTCTTGCCGACGAGGCCGAACGCAAGGCCAAGCGTGACGCACGCTATGCCGCGCGCAAGCAGCGCACCGGCAGGACGCCGCCCGGCTTCTCCGCGCGATAGCGCCTTCCGGCACTGATCAGCCGAATTCAAGAATCAGGGCCGCCTTGCAGCGGCCCCGAACGCGTTCGTCTGTCAGAATCGGCTAAGCCGCGAGCTTCAGTCCCATGATGCCGCAGACGATTAGCGCGATGCAGGCCAGCCTGATCGCCGTCGCTGGCTCGCCGAGCAGCCATATCCCCAACAGCGCCGTGCCGATGCCGGTCCACACCGCGTAAGCGGTGCCGACCGCCAACGCCTTCAGCGCCAGGCCGAGCAAGGTCAGGCTGACGATCATCGAGGCAACCGTCAGGACGGTCGGTAGCGGCTTCGAGAATCCGTCGGTGTATTTGAGGCCGATCGCCCAGCCGATCTCGAACAGGCCAGCGAGGAACAGGAAAACCGACGACATCGGAACGCTCCGTTTCGATGGCTTTCGGCCGATTTCTTGAAAAGCGCAAAAATTGCCTTCGCCGCATCCAAGGGGATGCGCGTGAGCTTAATGAACAATCATACCGGCCGCGTTTGCGGCCGGTCGAAATAAGCCGGTAGCTGCGGCTCTACTTGTCCTTCAGCTTCATCGCCTTCACCGGCGGTGCCTTCAGGGCCGGCGCCGGAGCCGGTTTCTTCGCGTCCTTCTTCGGCTTGCGGGCCTCCTTGCCTGCCTTCATCGCACCCTTAGCCATGATTCGTTCCTCCAGTTGATATCTGGCGAAGTGAAACAAGAGAAAACGTTCGACTGCAAGAGGCCGCTGCCGTGCAGTCGCCTGGCCGATGGGCTGTCAACCGGTTTCTAATTCCCTCGTAAACCGCAGCGGTCCGTGCCATGGTCTTCTTCGCACTGCAGCATCAGCCCTCGCGTTTCGCCAGCTGATGATCAGGCAGGCCGGTCAGGACGACAATGCGGATCCACATCGGTTGCCAGATGAGCTTCGACTTCCCGCAGGAAACACCGCTGATCGCGATGCTAAATGTCCATTATTCGCGCGCATCCGATCTTGAGCGGCCGGACTTCCTGACGTCGAACCCGCCGGTGCCGATCGAGAGCTACCGCGACAGTTTCGGCAATTGGTGCAACCGTTTCGTTGCGCCGGCCGGGCGCTTTGCGTTCGGCACGGACGCGGTGATCCGCGACCCCGGTTCCTTCGAGACGCGCGAGCTGACGGCGTGGCAGCACGAGGTGCGCGATCTGCCGTCGGAGACGCTGCTGTTCCTGCTGCCCAGCCGCTATTGCGAGAGCGACGTGCTGTCGAATGAAGCGTGGCGGCTGTTCGGCAGCACCCCGCTCGGCATTCCGCGCGTCCAGGCGGTCTGCGACTTCGTCCATAACCACATCGTCTTCAACTATTTCAATGCGCGGCCGACGCGCACCGCCGCCGAGGCCTATCGCGAGCAGAGTGGTGTATGCCGGGACTTTGCTCACCTCGCTGTTGCCTTCTGCCGCGCCCTGAACATTCCGACCCGCTACTGCACCGGCTATATCAGTGATATCGGCCTGCCAAAGCCGTGGTCGGACATGGATTTCGCCGCCTGGATGGAAGTCTATCTCGGCGGCCGCTGGCAAGCGTTCGACCCGCGCAACAACGCGCCGCGCATCGGCCGCATCCTGATTGCCTCCGGACGCGATGCCGCCGATGTGCCGCTGACCCACATTTTTGGGCCGGGCGCGCTGGCTGGCTTCAAGGTCTGGACGGACGAGGTCGTCGAATAGCCCCGCGCCGCCCTTTTGAACAACTGACCTTGTGAACAACTGGGCACTTCGGGCGTTGTGGGGGACTGTGGAGCGTGGGCGGGCGCTCCGCCAATCTCGGTGCATCAACCAAGGCAGCACACCATGGCGGCGCATGGCGGGTCGAAAAAAGTGAGCTATGCGGCGCTCGCCGGAAATCTTGCGATCGCACTGACCAAATTTGCCGCTGCCTTGTTCACGGGCAGCTCGGCAATGCTCTCGGAATGCGTCCACTCGCTCGTCGATACCGGCAATGGCAGCCTGCTGCTTTACGGCATGCACCGTGCCGCCCGGCCGGCCGACCGCACGCATCCGCTCGGCCATGGCCGCGAGCTGTACTTCTGGAGCTTCATCGTCGCGCTCCTCGTCTTTGCACTGGGTGCCGGCATATCGTTCTACGAAGGCGTGACGCACATCATGGTGCCGGAGCCGATCGCCAACGCCAAGGTGAACTACGCTGTCCTTGGCCTTTCCTTCCTCTTCGAAGGCACCTCTTGGCTGGTGGCGCTGAAGGAATTCCGCCACCAAAAAGGCAGCCACGGCTGGCTTGAGGCGGTGCAGCTCAGCAAGGATCCGAGTGTCTACACCGTACTCTTCGAGGACAGCGCGGCACTTCTCGGCCTCGTTGTCGCCTTCGCCGGGATATTGGCGGCGGAATTGCTGGACATGCCGAAGCTCGACGGCGCCGCGTCGATCGGCATCGCGCTGATCCTGGGCGCGACCGCGATCTTCCTGGCGCGAGAAAGCAAGAGCCTGCTGCTCGGCGAGCCGGCCTCGCCCGAGGTGCAAACAGAGGTGCTGGCCATCATCCAGCAGGACCCGGCGGTGCAACGGGCAAATGGCGTGCTGACGCTGCATATGGGTCCGCAGGAGATCGTCGCCGCTTTGAGCATCGAGTTCGAGGATCATTTGTCGGCGCCCGAGATAGAGACCTGTGTCGAGCGCCTCGAGACGCGGCTGAAGGCGGAGATGCCGGAGGTGACGCGGCTGTTCGTCAAGCCGCAGACCACCGGCACCTGGGAACGCCGGAGCAAGGCCTTGGCGGGGGCATCCGGACAAGAACCGGCCTAAGGAAAATGGCTTGAGGAAATCGATGCGCCATCGGGCAGTCCCGGCTATGATCGCAGGCAAAAGCTCCAGGAGGAACGAAGATGAAAATCGACGGCGCGTGTCATTGTGGCGCTATCACTTACGAGGCCGAAGTCGATCCGGAAAAGACCACCATTTGTCACTGCATCGATTGTCAGAAGCTAACCGGAACGGCTTTTCGCGTCACCGTGCCGGCGTCCGAGGACAATTACAGGATCACCAAGGGCACGCCGAAGATCTATATCAAGACCGGTTCGAGCGGCGCCAAGCGCGCCCAGGCATTTTGCGGTGAGTGCGGCTCGCATCTCTACGCCACGTCGGCGGGCGAGGGACCGAAGGTTTACGGTATCAGGGTCGGCACGGCACGGCAGCGCGAGCAACTGGTGCCGAGAAAGCAGATCTGGCACCGCTCGGCGCTGCATTGGCTGCCGGAATTCGAAGGCACAACCATCATCGAGGAGCAGTAGCGCCAGACCCGGGCGAAGCCTCCGGTTCCGGCGTAGCTCTCAATCGTCGCCTTCGACGACCCTTAGTCTCAACTGCCCGGTTTTCGAATCGGCGACGCGCGGGCTGCTTTCCGCTTTTGCTCCGCTGCCATTCGAACCAGCGGTGTCCTCCGCCGGCTGCACGCCAAACTCCAGCGCCTCGATCTTTTGTCCGCGCCTGGTCACCTTCGATGTCGAGACCAGGATGTCGTCGATATCCTTGGCCGATTGGCCGAAATGCGTCTGCAATTTGCGCACCCGCTCGTCGAGCCGGGAGACGTCTTCCATCAGCCGGATGACCTCGCCCTGGATCAGGTGTGCCTGCTCGCGCATGCGGGCATCCTTGAGGATTGCCTGGATGACCTGGATCGACAGCATCAAAAGCGATGGCGAGACGATGACGATCCGCGATCGATGCGCCTTTTGGACAACGGCCTCGAAATTCTCGTGGATTTCGGCGAACACCGATTCCGAAGGCACGAACATGAAGGCGGTGTCCTGCGTCTCGCCCTGGATCAGGTATTTTTCGGAAATATCCCGGACATGCACCTCGATGTCGCGGCGGAAAGCCTGTGCGGCGGACTTCTGCAGGTCGGCGCCTTCGGCGGCACGGATGGCATTCCACGCCTCGAGCGGAAACTTTGCGTCGATGGCAAGCGACGGCGCGCCGTTCGGCATCTTTACCAGGCAGTCGGGCCGGCTGCCATTCGACAAGGTCGCCTGGAATTCATAAGCGCCGTGCGGCAATCCGTCGGCGACGATGGCTTCCATACGCGACTGGCCGAAGGCGCCGCGCGTCTGCTTGTTGGAAAGGATCGCCTGCAATTGCACGACCTGGCCGGCCAGCGACTGGATGTTGCCTTGCGCAATATCGATGACCGCCAGCCGTTCCTGCAGCTTGGCGAGGCTCTCATGCGTCGATCTCGTCTGCTCGGTCATGGTCTGGCCCAGGCGGCCGGTCATGGCATCGAGACGCTGGCCGATCGACTGTGTCAGTTCCGCCTGGCGCGCCCCGAACACTTCGGCGATGGCGCCCATGCGGCCCTGCATTTCCGCTTGGGATTGCAGAATGCCGGCCATCCGCGCCTCGGCGTCGCGGGCGTGGTCGGCGGCTTCGGCGGCCGCCACTGCACGCGCCTTGGCCGATCGCCACAGCGCAACGACGAGCGCGACGAACAGTCCAAGGAACAGCATTGCGCCGAAACCCAGGGCATGGCCGAGCGTGAGCGTGGTGGCGCCGAGGCGGGCGACAGGTTCGGACAGGATGGTGGCCAGATCGTTCATGCCGACAGCATAGATGATTCGGTCTGCCGGCACAGATCAAAACGTGAACGACCCGAAGGCGTCCCGGTTGACGCTTTTCCTGCGAGGTCTTAGGTGAGACGCCATGTCGATCAAGCCGCTTATCATCCTCCCCGATCCCGTCCTGCGCCAGGTTTCAAAACCGGTCGAGCGTGTCGATGGCGATTTGCGCAAACTGGCCGGCGACATGCTGGACACCATGTATGACGCGCCCGGCATCGGCCTCGCAGCGATCCAGGTCGGCGAACCCTTGCGCATGCTGGTGATCGACCTCGCCAAGGAGGACGAGACGCCGGCGCCGCACGTCTTCATCAATCCCGAAATCCTTGAAAGCTCCGACCAGCGTTCGGTCTATGAGGAAGGCTGCCTGTCGATCCCCGATTACTATGCGGAAGTCGAGCGCCCCGCCGCGGTGCGGGTGAAATATCTCGATCGCGACGGCAAGCTGCAGGAGATCGAGGCCGAGGGGCTGATGGCGACCTGCCTGCAGCATGAAATCGACCACCTCAACGGCGTGCTGTTCATCGATTACATCTCCAAGCTGAAGCGCGACATGGTGGTCAAGAAATTCAAGAAGCTCGCCAGGGACAAGGCGCCGGGCAAGATGGTGGGGTAGGCGTCGACGAATGCCCCTGCGTGTCATCTTCATGGGTACGCCCGAATTCTCCGTGCCGACGCTGCGGGCGATTGCCGGGGCCGGGCACGAGTTGGCAGCCGTCTACACGCAGCCGCCGCGCGCCGGCGGCCGGCGCGGGCTCGAACTGACGCCGTCGCCGGTGCAGCGCGAGGCCGAGCGGCTTGGCATCGAGGTGCGGTCGCCGGTGTCGCTGAAGGGCGAGGCGGAGCAGGAGGCGTTCCGCGCGTTGCGTGCCGACGTCGCCGTGGTGGTCGCCTACGGGCTGCTTCTGCCCAAACCCATTCTCGAGGCGCCGCGGCTCGGTTGCCTCAACGGCCATGCATCGCTGCTGCCGCGCTGGCGCGGCGCTGCCCCTATCCAGCGCGCCATCATGGCCGGCGATACCGAAACGGGCATGATGGTGATGCGGATGGAGGAAGGCCTCGACACCGGCCCGGTGGCAATGGTTGAAAAATGCGCCATTGGACCCGACATGACGGCCGGCGATCTGCACGATCGGCTGATGGTCTTGGGTGCTTCGCTGATAGTGCAAGCGCTCGAACGGCTGGAGCGGAATACGCTGACATTTACCACACAGGCGGAGGTGGGGGTGACCTACGCCAAGAAAATCGATAAATCGGAGACTCGCATAGACTGGCTGCGACCTGCCGGCGACGTGCACAACCAGATTCGCGGCCTGTCGCCCTTTCCCGGTGCATGGTGCGAGGCCGAAATCGGCGGCCGCGTGGAACGGCTGAAACTGCTTCGCTCGACGCTCTCGCAAGGCGCCGGCGAACCGGGAGGAATTCTCGATGACCGGCTGACGGTCGCCTGCGGGTCAGGCGCGATCAGGCCGGTCGAAGTTCAACGTGCGGGCGCAAGGCCCATTGCCGCGCAGGAGTTTCTGCGCGGGGCCAGGCTCGAAAAAGGAATGAAATTGTCATGAGCATGATGTCCATACGCGCGGCGACGCCGCGGGACCGCGAGGCGATCCGCCTTGTCGAAGAACACGCATTCGGCCAGCAGACCGAGGCCGGACTGGTCGACGCGCTGGTCACCGGCGGTGATGCCGTCGTCGAACTGGTGGCGGACGAAGACGGGCAAGTGGTCGGCCATATCCTGTTTTCACGGCTTTTCGTGCGGAATGGCGGCAAGAGCTTCCCGGCGGTGGCTTTGGCTCCTTTGGCGGTCGAGCCGTCGTTCCACGGCACCGGCATCGGCGGTGCGCTGGTCCGCGAGGCGCATATCCGCCTGAAGGCTGCTGGCGAGACGCTCGCCGTGGTGCTCGGCGATCCCGCTTACTATGGCCGTTTCGGCTACAGCCGCGCCCGTGCAGCGAAATTCGAGAGCGACTACCAAAGCGAGGCTTTGCAGGCGCTTGCCTGGGGCGAGGCGCCCGAGACCGGCAGGCTGGTCTACGCCTCGGCCTTCGGCTCAGCCCTCGCCGCCTGATTTCGCCTCGATCCGGGAATGCCGCGTTTTCGCCTCGACATCGAATATGACGGCAGTCTCTTCGCCGGCTGGCAGCGCCAGGCCAACCAGCCTTCGGTGCAGCAGGCGATCGAGCAGGCGATCGAGAACTTCTGCGGTGAGCAGGTTTCGCTGCGCGCCGCCGGCCGCACCGACGCCGGCGTCCATGCGACCGCTCAGGTGGCGCATGTCGATCTGATCAAGGCATGGCCCGGCGACAAGGTGCGCGACGCCGTCAACGCGCATCTGCAGGCGGCCAAGGTGCGCATCGCCATCCTGAAGGCCGCCGTCGTGCCGGATGGCTTCGATGCGCGTTTCTCGGCGATCAGCCGCCATTACCTCTACCGCATCGTCAATCGCCGCGCGCCGGCGGCGCTCGACAAGGGCAAGATCTGGTGGGTACCGAAGCAGCTCGATGCCGGTGCCATGCACGAAGCGGCAAAGGTGCTGCTTGGCCGGCATGATTTCACCACCTTCCGCTCGACCCAGTGCCAAGCCACCAGCCCCGTCCGCACGCTCGACCGGCTGGATGTCAGCCGGGCGGGCGATTTCATTGAGGTCCGCGCTTCGGCGCGGTCATTCCTGCACAACCAGGTGCGCTCGATGGTCGGCTCGCTCAAACGTGTCGGCGAAGGCGGCTGGACTGTTGCCGACCTCAAGGCGGCGCTTGAGGCGCGCGACCGTGCGGCCTGCGGTCAGGTGGCGCCGCCCGACGGGCTGTTTCTCGTCGGCGTCGATTATCCGACGCCTGGCTGATCCGGAACGCTGATCCCGAGCAGCGCCTGCAGGCCGAACAGGACGATCAGCGACGCCACGAACATGCCGGCAAAAACGGCGCTGCCGGTGGCCGCACCCCTGCCGATCGCAACGTTGGTCATCCGCCAGGTCAATACCATCGACAGCGCGAATAACAGCAGCGACACGAGTCCGGAGACTTCGCTGGCCGACGTCAGGAAAAGCCGGATCAACGCCGATGGCAGCATCATCCAGGCGATGATCGCCGAGGCCCAATTGCTGGCCACGACATAATGGACGAAACGGCCGCCGACGCCGACCCGCGGCGCCACCAGGGCGAGGCCTATGAGCGGCAGCACCCAGGCGCCGATATCGACGGTGGCCAGGCGGATCAACATGCTGAAACGGCCGACGAATGCGTTGGGATCGCCGATCTCGTTGGCAATACCGACCCAGCCGACGATCAGTGCCGGCGCCGCGACGACGATGGCAAAAAAGGAGTTCCAGAAACCGTCCGCCGAAAGGTCGAGCAGGCGAAATCCGTCGGCCTTGCCGAGCATCAGCCGCCAGGCACCGGCAAGCGAAGCGTAGGTTTCATCCGCTGAAAGCATCACTAGGATATGTCCTGCGCAAACCAGTCTTCAACGAAGCGCAGATAAATCTGCGTCAGCGTCTCGAGGTCGGCAATTGCCACGCGTTCGTCGACCATGTGCATGGTCTTGCCGACCAGTCCGAATTCGACCACCGGACAATAATCCTTGATGAAGCGGGCATCGGAGGTGCCGCCGGAGGTGGAGAGCGCCGGCTTCCTGCCGGTCACCGCCTTGATCGAGCCGCCAAGCGTCTCGATCAACCTGTCGTCGCGTGTCAGGAAAACGTGGCTCGGACCGTCGCGCCAGACGATCTCGTAGTCGACCGGCGTCTTCTTGCCGGCGCGGTATTTCTTGCGTTTCGCCGCCCGGTCGAGGCGGTTGTGGATCTCGGCCTGGATCGTCTCGGCGGTCCATATGTCGTTGAAGCGAATATTGAAGGTAGCCGCCGCCTTCGCCGGGATGACGTTGGTGGCAGGGTTGCCAACGTCGATGGAGGTGACCTCAAGATTGGTCGGCTGGAAATCCCTTGTTCCGTTGTCGAAGACGGGGTGAAGCAAGGCGTCGACCAGCGTCACCAGGCCGCGCACCGGGTTGTCGGCTAGCTGCGGATAGGCGGCGTGGCCCTGGCGGCCGTTGACGACGACCGTGCCGGAGAGCGAGCCGCGCCGGCCGATCTTGATCATATCGCCGAGCGCGTCGGGATTGGTCGGCTCGCCGACGATCGCAGCATGCCATTTCTCACCCTTGGCAGCCGCCCATTCGAGCAGCTTCGTCGTGCCGTTGATCGCCGGCCCTTCCTCGTCGCCGGTTATCAGCAGCGAGACCGACCCCTTCGGGCCGCCCTTCTGCGCGATATGTCGCGCTACCGCCGCGACGAAACAAGCAATGCCGCCCTTCATGTCGACGGCGCCGCGGCCGAACATCTCGCCATTGGCGATCTCGGCGCCAAAGGGTGGGTGCGTCCAGGCTGTTTCATCGCCCACCGGCACCACATCGGTATGGCCGGCAAACATCAGATGCGGGCCGTTGCCGGAACGCCGCGCGTAAAGGTTCTCTATGTCAGGTGTGCCGGATTCGGAAAACACCGGGCGCTCGACGGCAAAGCCGAGCGGCTTCAACATTTCTTCCAGCGCGCTCAGCGCACCGCCTTCGGCGGGCGTCACGGAAGCGCAGCGGATGAGAGCAGCCAGATTTCTGGTCGGATCGGTAGGCAGCGTCATGGGCAAAAGCGATAGTCGAAAGCGCAAGGCCTGTCACGGCCAGACATAAGGGCCAGCCATGCCGCCGACATTATGGTTTTCATGCCGTATAAGTTGCGGCAAGGCCTCTCAACCAGGACAGGGCCATCGCATGATCACGCATGGCAGGACGATCGTAATCGCCGGTGCCGGCAGTATCGGGCGCTACGCCGGCGGCTGCCTGATACTTGCCGGGCGAAAGGTGGTTCTGCTGGCGCGGCCTCGCATCGAGAAGGCGCTGCAAAAAGGTGGATTGCGCATCACCGACCGTGATGGCCGCGACCGATCCGTCAAGCCGGAGGCATTGTCGGTCACCGCCGATCCGGCCGCGGCATTCCCCGGTGCCGATGTCATCCTGCTAACGGTCAAGAGCGGCGCGACGCAAGACATGGCCGGGCTTATTGCGGCCCATGCCCGACCGGATGCGGTGGTACTCAGTCTGCAGAACGGCGTCGACAATGCCGATAAGTTGCGAGCCCATCTCACCGCCCGGCGGGTGCTCGCGGGCATGGTGCCGTTCAACGTGGTCCAATCACCGGAGGGCGAATTGCCGCTTCGCCTGCACCGCGCCAGCGGCGGCAAGGTGATGATCGAAAGGGCGCGACAGGCCTTGACGAACTGCTCGACGTCGAGGGCTTTGCCGTCGCCACACATGGTGACATCGAAGCGGTGCTATGGGGCAAGCTGCTGCTCAACCTCAACAACGCGCTGGTGGCGCTTTCCGGCCTGCCGCTGGCGGCAGAGCTTGCCGATCGCCGCTGGCGGCTGATCCTGGCCGGCCAGATCGACGAAGCATTGGCGGCAATGATGGCGACAGGCATCGAACCCGCTCGCATCGCCGGCCTGCGTCCCGCGCTGCTGCCGAAAGTGCTTCGCCTGCCCGACTGGCTGTTCAAGTTCTTGGCGCGTCGGATGCTTGCCATCGATCCGGCCGCGCGTTCGTCGATGTGGGGTGACCTTCAGCGCCGCCGGCCCTCGGAGATCGGCGAACTGCAAGGCGCGGCCTTGCGTTTGGCCGAAAAGGCCGGCACGCCGGCGCCGTTGCTGAAGCGCGTGACGGCATTGGTGCGCGCGGTCGAGCAGGAAAGAGGCGGATCGCCCTGCCTGTCGCCGGAAGCCGTTGTCGCGTCCGTCAAATCGTAGCCCGCACAGGCGCCCAGTAACGGCCCTTGCCGGTGCGCTTGGCTTCGTACAGCGCATGGTCGGAACAGGTGAGCAGGATTTCCGGATCGCCGCCGTCGGCGGGTGCGAAGGCGCTGCCGACGCTCAAGCCGACATGGATGGCGGAACCGACCCCGAGGTCGAAAGGCACCGAGACCTTTTCGATGGCCCGCTTTGCCAGGTAGGTGGCCTCGATCTCCGAGGTTGCGGGCAAAAGGATGACAAATTCATCGCCGCCAATGCGGAAGACCACGTCCCCCGGACGGAAGCCCCGCTTCAATCGTTCGGCCACCTTGCGCAGCAGCACGTCGCCGACGGCGTGGCCAAAACGGTCGTTGACGTGTTTGAAACCGTCGAGATCCATGCTGAGCACTGCAAACGGCTTGCCGCCATTAGCGGCCGGCGCCGCAAGGTCGCGGCACATGTCGCGCAATTTCTCCTGCAGGAAGATGCGGTTTGGCAGGCCGGTCAGCGCGTCCTTGATGGCCAGGTCGCGATTGTCCAGTTCGGCGCGGATCATGCGGGCATTGATTGCGTGGTTCTGAAGCAGCACGATGATGACGCCGACCACATAGAACGGCGTTTGAATTCCGACGATCGGCATTCCGGGCGCCGCAGAAAACAATGCACCGACCACGTAAGGCAGGCTTACGGCCAACATGACGAATATGGCGAAGCGCGGGGTCGCCGCATTGCGTGACGACACCACGCCGACGACGCCTGCGACATTCAAGGCGGCAAGTACGGAAAGCGCCATATTCCCGCTGGCAACACAGCCATAGCAGCCGAGGCCGAAAACGACCGACCAGACGCCGCTGGCTGCCATCAGGCCCGCCAGCGGCCCTTTCGAGCCGCGCCTGCGGGCCTGCTCGCATTCCCGCATCAGCAGAACGCGGACGGTGAAAAGCATCAGGTCGGCGGCAATCCAGGCGTAGGGCCACCAATCCCCGGTGGCAAGAGCGGCGCTGACTGCAACCAACAGAACGCTGATGGTGCCGAACAGGACTGCGAATTTGCGGTCGAAGGTGGTGTCGAGAAGCCGGGCGCGGACAGCTTCCGGTTCCAATTTCATCGGCGAAGAGAACCAGGCAAAGAGGCGAGCGGCGGCGCTCCACGTTTTGCGCGGCTCCTTGGTGATCAGGGATAGGTCGCTTGCCAGTCGAGCGCTCCGTGCCGGTCGACACAGTCTTCGCCGGCATGCTGGGCCAGGGTGATTAACATTCGCTTAGAGCATCCGGCGCAAACCGGGCTTTCGGAACTCCCCGCTCCGCCGCTCTGGAGCAATTCCAGGAAAAGTGTGAAGCGGTTTTCCGTCCGGAATTGCGTCAAAACAAAAAAGATAGAGCGGTTCGGCGTTTCTGCGAAACGATGAACCGCTCTAGCGGATCTGCCGCCGGGTTGCCGGTTTTAGCTTGCCGGCCCCGGTCGTCTGCGGACTGCAGGCCGGCGCGGCGGGCCCGGCTCGGGATCGGTCTTCGCCGCACGTGCCGGCTGCCCATGAGGGGTTTCGATCAGCGTGATCTTCTGCCAGATCTTTCGCGAGAGGTTCGAAGCCAGGTTCTCGATGTCATTGACGCCGTCGATGACCACGGCGTCATTCACCGATTGCGCGAACAGCGCGGCGATCTTGCCGGTGATCGACAGCATTTCGGAGCAGTAGTCGAGATAGCGGGCAAGGTCGGCGGCGTTGGTGATGCGGGCTGGCGAATGCGCAGTCGGCTTGAAACTGGCTGAAAGCGTTGCCGGATCCTTGGTCAGCTGGTGCATGTCGATGACGTGGATCAGCGACCGCAGCCCGTGGAGCTGGCGAAACACCCGCTTGCGCTTGATCCGCTCCTCGGAGCGAATCAGGGCCAGGAAGCCCAGCACCGCGAGGATGATCATGTTGAGGGAGGCTTCGATGCCTTGCACCGACTGGAAGGCATCGTGGTTTCCCGAGATGCGGCCGAGCGGCAGGATTGTGCCGACGAACAGGAACATCAGCGCTCCGACGACGAAGGCGGCGATGATGAGGCCGCGCAGCCACCAGATCGGCGCCTCCAGCGCCTTGGCTGCCTTTGCCAGATCGCGCGACAGCGACACGAGCTCGGCGGCGACGCCGCGCAAGCCTGCATCGGGAAAGCGCTCGGCGACGCGCCCTTCCAGCCGTTCGGCGGTTTCGAGGATCAGTTTCGGATCAAGCGAGCGGTAGCGCATGACGAAATGTCCGATCGGTGCTCAGGGTTCGGCCGGGGCGTTGGTGCGCTTGCCGTAGCGGTTGGGGCCGGGTTGCCCTGGAAACAGGCAAAGCACGAGGAAAGCGATGATCGAGACAACCGGCACGAACAGCACCAGCGCCGCAACGCCCGGCTTGTCGAGGTCGTGCAACCGCTTGACCGCCAGCACCACGTTCGACCAAAGCGAGGCAATGAAGGCGATGAAGAAAATGAACGACCACATGTTGCTCTCGGTGGTGCCTTCCGGCACCAGCGTGAAACGGTAGAGCGGGAAGGCCTGTATGATGGCCACCAGCAGTCCTCCAAGAAAATAGGCCGCGCGGCTGACGCGGCCCGAAGCTTTGAAGAAAAGCCAGATGAGGTCTGATCTATCAGGCAAGCGAATTCCGTCCGTATTCGTTGAGAAAGATCAATCGCGCAGCAATTCGTTGATCGATGTCTTGGAACGGGTTCTGGCATCGACCCGCTTGACGATGACGGCGCAGTAGAGGCTGGGGCCGGGCTCGTTGTTTGGAAAAGGCTTGCCCGGCAGCGAGCCGGCGACGACGACGGAATTAGGCGGCACCTCGCCGTAGAAGATCTCGCCGGTGGCACGGTCGACGATCTTGGTCGACTGGCCGATGAAGACGCCCATGCCGAGCACCGAGCCTTCGCGAACGATGCAGCCTTCGACCACTTCGGAACGGGCGCCGATGAAGCAATTGTCCTCGATGATGGTAGGGCCGGCCTGCATCGGCTCCAGCACACCGCCGATGCCGACGCCACCCGACAGATGCACATTCTTGCCGATCTGGGCACAGGAGCCGACCGAAGCCCAGGTGTCGACCATGGTGCCGCTGTCGACATAGGCGCCGACATTGACGAAGGACGGCATCAGCACGGCGCCGGGCGCGACATAGGCGGAGCGGCGCACGATCGACGACGGCACGGCGCGGAAGCCCGCCTTCTCAAAATCGACGGCGCTCCAGCCGTCGAATTTTGAGGGCACCTTGTCCCACCATACCGCCTGACCGGGACCACCCTTTATGATCTCCATCGGGGTGAGCCGGAACGACAGCAGCACCGCTTTTTTCAGCCACTGGTTGACGTGCCATTTGCCGTCGGCCTGCCGCTCGGCGACGCGGGCGACGCCCCGGTCGAGCAGGTCGAGCGCCGATTGGATGGCCTCGCGCGTCTCGCCGCGGGTTGCGGTCGAAATCGTGTCGCGTTCCTCGAAGGCGTTCTCGATGATCTCCTCGAGGCTCGCGAGATCGGGCTTCGACATGAATTCGCTCCATTACCAAGCTGTTAAGGGCCGGCGCCTTAACCTGTTTGAAAGTCGCGCGGACCCTATGTGAAGGCTTGGGGAGGGTCAATCGCGGCAGCGTCACGGGACGGCGCAGGTGAATGATTGGACGGGTAAAGCAAATATGACTCCCATGGAAAAGGCGGGATGGACGCCGCTGCCGCATTCGGACGAGGATCTGGAGCGGTCGAGAAGCGTGCCGGACACGCCGCAAACGCGCGCGGAGACATATCGGCTGGCCTGGAACGATCCCGATTTCATGACGCGGCGCGAGTTGCGTGCGGTCAGACTGCAGCTCGAACTGCTTAAACCGGAGATGATCCTGGCCGAGCGCGGCATCCAATCGACCGTCATCCTGTTCGGCGGCGCCCGCATTCCCGAGCCCGGCGGCGAAGCCTGGGCGGCCAAGAACGAGACGCAGAAGAAGAACCTCGAGCAAAACAGCAAATATTACGAGGAGGCGCGCAAATTCGCCCGCCTCTGCTCACAGCAGTCGGCCACCTCGTACTATCGCGAATTCGTCGTGGTGACCGGCGGCGGGCCGGGTGTCATGGAGGCCGGCAATCGTGGCGCCGACGATGTTGGCGCGCCGTCGATCGGTCTCAATATCGTGCTGCCACACGAGCAGGCGCCAAACGCCTACGTGACGCCGGAACTCTGCTTCAACTTCCACTATTTCGCGGTCCGCAAGATGCATTTCGTCATGCGTGCCAAGGCCGTTGCGGTGTTTCCAGGCGGCTTCGGCACGATGGACGAGTTCTTCGAGACGCTGACCCTGATCCAGACCGGCCGCATGGAACGCGTGCCGGTCATTCTGTTCGGCAAGGCTTTCTGGGCAAAGGCGATCGACCTCGATTTCCTCGCCGAGCAAGGCACGATCACACCCGGCGATCAGGATATCATCGATTTCGTCGACACCGCTGACGAGGCCTGGGGGATCGTCAGCCGCTTCTATAAACTTTGACATGCAAGCAAGGACCTGAAGCGCGCCGGCTGCCTCAAGCAGGGACTTCCACGATCGCCGTGAGAAAGCTGGCGAGGTCGTCGGTGACGAAGTCCACATCGTCCTCGTTGGCCGGGTCGCGTTCCCAGATTTCCGAGAAGGTCGGCTCGAAATTGCGCGGCACCACCAGCACCGTGGTCATGCCCAGCGATTTCGGCACCGACAGGTTGCGGGCAAGATCTTCGAACATCACCGCATTTTGTCCGGTAACGGCGTGGAGTTCGGCAAATTTCTCATAGGATTGCCGCGCCGGCTTCGGGTTCAGTCCGGCTGCGACGATATCGAAAATATCATCGAAATGCTCGAGAATGCCCAACTGCCGCGCGGTGCGTTCGGCATGCCGGCGATCCCCGTTGGTGAAGATGAATTTACGGCCGGGAAGCTGGCGAATGGCGGTGCCGAGGACGGGATCGGGCACCAGCCAGGAATAATCGATATCGTGCACTTTCTCGAGAAAATCGTCGGGGTCGATGCCGTGGCGCGTCATCAATCCGTTCAGCGTCGTGCCATATTCGCGGTAGAGCTCCTTTTGCAGCTTGCGTGCTTCCTCGCGCGGCAGCGTCAGCAATTCTCCGACGTAGGCGGTCATCTTCACATCGATCTGCGAGAACAGATTCGAATGATGCGGATAAAGCGTGTTGTCGAGATCGAACACCCAGTCGGTGACATGGGCAAAGCGGGCGGGGTCGGGAAGTGTCGTCATACGTCCTTATGGCACGAAACGATCTTTCTAACAGGAGGTTTATCCACAACCTATGCGCGCCCTGGGTGGTAAAAATGGCGCCATGATTAAAATCTTAAGCATCGCCGAAAGGTGACATTCAGCGCTTTGCTGGAACCAAGACGGACCAGTGGGAGCAAGCGATGAATCGCATATTTCTAAAGTCTGCCGCCATCGCTTTCGCCTCCGTCGCGGTCTCGCTTTTGCTGACGCTGATCGTCGTGCCGGCAATGGGGTTTCCGATCAATCGCACCATCTGGCTGACATCCACCGTGTGCCCGCTCGCGCTGGCCTGGAGCGTCGGCGCCTATACGTTCTGGCAGGGCGAAAGGTTGCAGACCGCGCATCGCGAGCTCGCCCGCGCCCATGCCCAACTCGCCGCCGCGCACAGGCGCTTGGCGGAAAAGGCGAGCCGCGACGACATGACCGGCATGCTCAACCGCGAAAGTTTCTTTGCCGCTCTCGACGGCTCCCGGCGCAAATCCGATCGCGGGGCATTGCTGATCGTCGATGCCGACCATTTCAAGACCATCAACGACAGCTACGGCCATCTGATCGGCGACGATGCGCTGCTCCTGATTGCAAACGCGATAGAGCGTGGCGTGCGCAGCGGCGACGTGCTTGGCCGCATCGGCGGCGAGGAATTCTGCGCCCTTCTGATTGGTGCCACCGAACACGAGGCCAGGCGCATCGCCGAGCGCATCCGCCGTGAAGTCGAGCGTATCCGTTTCCGGCCCGTCGACGAACGAACGGTTCCGCTGACAGTCAGTATTGGCGGCATCACCTGCGGCAGAGACGCCGCAGTGTCGGAGCTAATGCGCGCCGCCGACCAGCGGCTCTACGAGGCCAAGCATCGCGGCCGTAATCTGTCGATCATCGACCGCGATATTTCCGAAGCCGCCTGAGCTCGGCCCTAAGCCTTCTGCTGCATTCAACCGCGCCGCTGCCAGACTGTCAAAATCCGAAGATGGCGATGCGGAACAGCAGGGCGGCCGCCGCCACCGCCACCAGAGCGATGCCAAGGCCAATGGGAGAGCCCCAGCCATACCACTCCATCGCCAGCTTGGCATATTTGAACTCCTCGGCCGGTGTGAGTGGGCCGCGCGTCGGGGTCTGATTCATGTTTCACTCCTTGCAGGCTGCGACAGGCCTTGCCTTGCGCCTGATGCAGCATATTACTATAATAGCCATAATGTTAGGCAGTTTGATAGTTAGATGATCGAAATAAATTCGTCAAGCATGAATCGGGCCGACATGAAGACCGCCATCAGCCTTGCCATTATGGGCTGGCAGGACGCGACGCAGGCTTATGACGAGGCAGTGGGCGATAAGCTTGGGCTGAGTATGGCGGAACGCCATTGCCTGGCGCTGCTCTATGGCGGCCCGCGATCGGCTGGCGAGGTCGCGGCCGCAACAGGGTTGACGCCGGCCGCGGTCACCGCGCTGATCGACCGGCTGGAGGCACGCGCCCTGCTGACACGAACGCGCAGCCTCGAGGACAGGCGCAAGGTGGTCATAGAGGCGACGGAACTCACGCGAGAACTATCGACGCGCTATTATGGCGCGATCGCGCAGGAGGGGGAAAAGGTGATCGCCACATTCAGCGACACTGAACTCGCCACGATCCTGCGCTTCGTCACGGCGTCGCTCGACCTTCAGCGCGACCAGCTGGCCCGGCTGAAGGCCGAGGCTTTGGAAACAGCCGACAGCCTATAGGCTCGCCGGGTCGAGCGCTGGCTCGCCTTTGCGGCGCGCCACGATCGCCGCAAGATCGGCGGTCTCGAAAGCATCACGCAGGGCGTCGAACGACGGCAGCACGAAATAGGCACGCTGGAACTTGTCGATCTCGTAGCCGGTGCGCATCACGGTTTCCAGGTCGAACGGGACATGGTGCGCCTCGCCGCCTTCGACCGCGAACTGAAGCTCCGTGAAGGATGACATCAGCCCGGCGCCGAAAGCCTTCAGCGGCTGGCCCGGCTCGCGTATCAGCCCGTATTCGACGGTGTACCAGTAAAGCCTGGTGATCATCTCGTCGCCGCCGAGCGCAATCACGCTATCGGCCTTTTTGCCATACATCTGCATGAAGTCGGCAAAGACCGGCTGCGTCAGGATCGGCACGTGACCGAAGAAATCGTGGAACATGTCGGGCTCGACGATGTAGTCGAGCTCCTTTTGGGTTCGCAGCCAGTTGGTGACCGGGAAGCGGCGGTTGGCGAGGTGGTCGAAGAACGGCTGGGCGGGGATGAGCCCCGGCACGGCGACGATCTCCCAGCCGGTGAACTTGCGCAGCTTCTCGCTGACCGCACCGAAATCCGGGATCTTGTCGAGAAGGCCGAGCGCCGCAACGCCATCGAGATAGGAATGATGGGCGAGCTTCCTGGTCAGCTTCGTCTGGCGGTCGCACAGTGTGCGCCACACCGCCTGTTCTTCGTCGTTATAATTGTAGCCCTGCGCCACGGTGAAATCGGCACGGCAGACCGAATAATCGCCGCGAAGACCTCGCGCCGCGCATTCGCGGGCATAGTCGGCAACGTTCATTGTCATGGCTTGCTCTCCCTGGAAATCATGATCAGCGGATTGCCGGAAATTCTAGCCGGATGGCGCGAGGCAAATCAGCTTTGATGGTGGCTCAAACGCAGGGTTGGAGGTAAAAGGCTCCACGATCTAGCTTTGGGAGAGTGAAAATGCCTCAGTTTGACGAATTCGAGATCAAGATGCTCGACATCCTGCAGCGCGACGGTCGCAAGCCGGTCTCCGAATTGGCGCATGAGATCGGCCTGTCGACGACACCTTGCGCGCGGCGCTTCGAGGCTCTTCAGCAGGCGGGCATCATCAAGGGCTTCGCCGCGGTGCTCAGCCGCCGCGCCGTCGGTCTGATGGTCGAGGTCTTCATCCAGGTGCGCCTCGTAACCCACAGCGACGGCTCGCCCGAAAACTTTATCGCCGCCGTGCAGCGCATGGACGAGGTGTCGTCGTGCTGGACGATGACTGGAGACTACGATTTCCTGCTGCATGTCATGGTGCCGTCGGTCGACGAACTCAATGCCTTCGTCATGCACCGGCTGATGCGGCTCGAAGGCGTGCGCGACGTACACACGCAGCTAGTGCTGCAGAACATCAAGGGGCCCGGCCATGTCCCGCTTGCACATCTCAGACGATAGGCATTTCTGCGGAAAAGCTGCACACAAACTGCTGAAGCGAGCCAATCTCCAGAGCTAGATCGCCGACTACGACATGCGGACCGCCATTGCATAAGGTCCGCCATGAAAATCGTCCTGATCAACCCGCCGCATACCGCCGTCGGCAGCCGTGTGCCGGACGACCATCTGCCACCGCTCGGTTTGCTGGCACTGGGCGGTCCGCTGATCGACGCGGGACATCAAGTGCGGCTTGTGGACGCCGAATTCGGGCCGATGGCGCTTGCCACGCTGGTCCGGGACGCCTTGAGCGACCATCCCGACTGCATTCTGATGGGCCATTCCGGCTCGACCTCTGCGCATCCGACAGCCCTGCTGATCGCCGGCATGGTCAAGGACATCCAGCCAGCGACAATCCTGATCTATGGCGGCGTGTTTCCGACCTATCATTGGCGCGACATAATGGCTGAAACGAATGTCTTCGACTTCATCGTGCGCGGCGAGGGCGAGGCGACCATCGTCGCGCTGGTCGAAGTGCTTGAAAACCGCAAGCCGCTGTCGGATGTGGCGGGCATCGCCTTTCCTGACGTTTTGCGCCGGCCCTTTGCAACCCGGCCAACAAGAACGATCACCAACCTGGACGACTACCGCATCGGCTGGGAACTGATCGACCTCAGTCGCTACAGCTATTGGGGAGGCAAGCGCGCGGTGGTCATGCAGTTCTCGCGAGGCTGTCCGCATCTGTGCAATTATTGCGGCCAGCGCGGCTTCTGGACGCGCTGGCGGCACCGCGACCCCGGGAAGTTCGCGCGGGAGATTGCCTGGCTATACCGCGAGCATGGCGTCGAGCTGATCAACCTTGCCGACGAGAACCCGACGTCGTCCAAAAAAGCCTGGCGCGCCTTTCTCGATGCGATGATCGCCGAGAATGTGCCGGTGCTGATCGTCGGCTCCACCCGCGCCGACGACATCGTCCGCGACGCCGAGAGCCTGCATCTTTATCGCCAGGCCGGCGTCATCCGCTGGCTGCTTGGCATGGAAAACACCGACGAGCAGACGCTTGCATTGATCCGCAAGGGCGGCAGCACCTCATCCGACCGCGAGGCGATACGGCTGCTGCGCCTCAACGGCATCTTGTCGATGGCGACCTGGGTGGCCGGTTTCGAGGACGAAGGCTTGCGCGACCTCTGGCGCGGCTTCCGCCAGCTGATCGCTTATGACCCCGACCAGATCCAGGCGCTCTATGTGACGCCGCATCGCTGGACGCCGTTCTTCAGGATTGCCAGGGACCGCAAGGTGATCCAGCTGGACGCCCGCCTGTGGGACTACAAGCATCAGGTCCTGCGGATGACCCGCCTCAAGCCGTGGATGCTGTTCTTCGCCGTCAAGCTGATCGAACTGGCGGTGCAGTCGCGGCCCAAGGCCTTGGCGCGCATCCTGTTCCACAAGGATCCGGAGCAAAGGCATTCGATGCGCTGGTACACCAGAATGGGCCGCCGCGTCTGGTTTCGCGAAGTCTGGGGCTTTCTGGTCCGCGACCGCCGCCTCAAAAATGGCCCGACGCTCGCCGAATTCTGGGGCGCGCCGCAAGACGAGGAAGAGGAATCGATGGTTGTCGAACGCCTGCCGCGTAAGTCCGTGACCGCTATTTCGCCAAACGCTTGAGCCCCTCAGACACCCGGCCTCACGGCACGATCAGCGTGCCGGCGCCGTGTTCGGTGAACAGCTCGAGCAGCACCGCATGCGGCGTCTTGCCGTTGAGGATGACGACGCCTGCGACGCCGCGCTCGATTGCCTCGATGCAGGTCTCGACTTTGGGGATCATGCCGCCCGAGACCGTGCCATCCTTGATCAGGGCCTTGGCCTCGGCCACGGTCAGCTCGTCGATCAGCTTCTTGTCCTTGTCGAGCACGCCGGGCACGTCGGTAAGGAACAGCAGGCGCGTCGCCTGGCAGGCGCCGGCGATGGCGCCGGCAAAAGTGTCGGCGTTGATGTTGTAGGTATGGCCGTCGCGGCCGGGCGCCACCGGCGCCAGCACCGGGATCATTTCGGACCGCGCCAGGAGGTCGAGCAATGTGCGGTCGACCTCGACAGGCTCACCAACGAAGCCCAGGTCGAGCACCCGTTCGATGTTGGAATCCGGATCGATCATGGTCTTTCGTGCCTTTTCGGCAAACACCATGTTGCCGTCCTTGCCGCACAGGCCGATCGCCCACTCGCCCTCGGCATTGATCAGCGCGACGATCTCCTTGTTGATCGACCCGGCCAGCACCATCTCGACAATCTCGACGGTTTTCTGGTCGGTGACGCGCAAGCCGCCCTCGAATTTGGATTCGATGCCCATCTTGGCGAGCATGGCGCCGATCTGCGGCCCGCCGCCATGCACGACGATCGGGTTGACGCCGGATTGTTTCAAAAGTGCGATGTCGCGGGCGAAAGCCTTGCCGAGCGCGATGTCGCCCATCGCGTGGCCGCCATATTTCACCACGACCGTCTTGTTCTCGTAGCGCTGCATGTAGGGCAGCGCCCTTGAAAGCAGCGCGGCCTGCATTTCGGCGGTGGCGGCGACATCCGTCATCGGCGTGGTTCCCAGCTTGGCATGAACGGCGGCGTCTTAGCGGGAATTAGACGACGGGGCAAACGGCTTTGCTGTCACGATCGATCAAATCACCGCCTATGCCGGCCGCTGCAGCGGCGCCCGTCGGCCCAGCCAGCCCGAGATCCTTTCCATCTGCGCGGCGAACGACAAAAGCGTTTCCTCGTCGCCGGGGCGGCCGGCGGCCTGGACGCCGAGCGGCAGGCCGGCATCGGTGACGTAAACCGGAAGCGTGATCGACGGTTGCCCGCTGACGTTCTGGATCGCCGGCCAGTGGGTGAACCACAGGCTCTTGTCCATCAGCTGGCCGAATAGCGGCTTGAACTTCAGCAGGCCGGCGAGGCGCAGTCTGTCCAGGACATTCTCGATGAATTCGTCGGCGCCTTTCGGGTCCATGGTGCCGCAGGCGAGCGGCGGGTGCGCGATGACAGGCATCAGCACTGCATCATAGTGCGCGGTTTCGGTGATAAGCCGGCGCGAGGTTGCGTGCAGCCGCTGCAGGCCGGCATAGATTTCGCCGGCCGAGAGGATTTCACCGAACCGGCTCATCACGCGCGTGGCGCGTTCGATGTCGCCTGAGATGGAGCGGCCGACGCGCAAGGCCTCGCCACGCATCGTGCCGGCCACCGCCGCGGCGACGGTTCTGGCGAAATCGGCGATGAAATCACGATCGATATAGGGCAGGTCGATCTCCTCGACGCCGTGCCCGCCTTCGCGCGCCAGCGCAATCGCCGCATCCAGAGCTTTCAACGTCTCTTCGGATATCGGCAAGCCGAGCGGCGATTTTCGATAGAAGGCGAGCTTGAGCTTGCCCGGATCGCGCCCGGCGGCCGCAGTGAAACTGCCGTTCGGCGAGGGTGCCGCGTAGGGCGACAGCGGGTCGGGCCCGTGGGTCAGGTCGAGCAGCAGGGCCGTATCGCGCACGGAGCGGGCCAACGCATGGTCGACGACGAAGCCGTACCAGCTTTCGGTGACGAGCGGCGTCAAGGGTCCGCGGCCGCGCGAGGTTTTCAGCCCGACCAGCCCGGTGCAAGCGGCAGGCACCCTGATCGAGCCGCCGCCATCCGAGGCATGCGCCACCGGCACGACGCCGGCCGCGACCAGCGCAGCCGCACCGCCCGAGGAACCGCCGGTCGTATGCGCGGTGTTCCATGGATTGCGGGTGACGCCGTAAGCCACCGACTCGGTCACCAGCCTCAGCCCGTGTTCGGGTGCGGTGCTGGTGGCGATCGGGATCAGGCCGGCGGCCAGATAGCGTTCCGTCATCACCGAACTGAAATCGGGGGTGAAAGCTGGGATGCGGCTGCCGCCATGCGTCGGCACGCCTTTCATGGCGATGCCGAGGTCCTTCAGCGCAAAGGGCACTCCGGCAAGCGGCAGCTTGTGGTCGACGGTTTTCGCTCGCGCCCGCGCCGCCTCAAAAAGCGGTTCGGCGATGGCGTTGATCTCCGGCAGGGTGGCCTCGGCCCGGGCGATCGCCGCATCGACGAGATCTTGCGGTGTGATCTCTCCCTTGTGCACGAGTGCGGCCTGGCCGGTTGCGTCATGCTCCCACAGAACCCGCTCGATCGACATGGTCGCCTCCCGCTCATTGCAAGCTAGCGGGCGGCGATTTCATTGGCAATCGACGCTGGCGCTGCCGGTGCGCAAGACCATTTCAGTCGTTGCAAATACATTACAATCGCCTAATTTGGCGGCGAATGACGCCGCAGGACATCAGCAACCTGATTGTCCGGACTTCGATGAAGGACCGGGCTGCGTTCGATCTGCTCTACCGGCAGACCAGCGCGAAACTTTTCGGCGTCTGCCTTCGTGTATTGAAGGATCGGGGAGATGCTGAAGAAGCGCTTCAAGAGGTCTTCGTCAAGATATGGACGAAGGCGGACCGTTTCGCCGTTTCGGATCTGAGCCCGATCTCCTGGCTGGTGGCCATTGCGCGCAATCATGCGATCGATCGGATCAGGGCGCGGCGAGAGCCTGCCGCCTATATCGATGCCGCGCTCGACGTGGCCGATCCGGCGCCGGGGCCGGAGACCATGGCCGTGGCGGGCGGTGAGTCCGAACGCATCTACCATTGTCTCGAGGAATTGGAGAAGGACCGGGCGGCGGCCGTTCGGGGCGCCTATCTGGATGGCAAAAGCTATGCCGAACTGGCGGAGCGCTATGGCGTACCGCTGAACACGATGCGGACCTGGCTGCGGCGCAGCCTGTTGAAACTGAGAGAATGCCTGGAGAGATGACGCTGGCTGACGACAATGGACCGGAACGTGGGGGCGACGACCTGTTCGCCGCCGAATACGTTCTTGGCGTTCTGGCCGCCGATGAACGCGAGATCGCGTCGCGCCGCATCGATGCGGACGCCGCCTTCGCGCGCCTTGTCGATGCCTGGGAGGCGCATCTTTCGCCGATGGCCGCCGCCTATCCGGAGACAGAGCCTCCGATCAGGGTCAAGGAAGCATTGGACCGCCGGCTTTTCGCTGCAGAGCCGCGCGCCGGCCTGTGGTCGAGCCTTGGCTTCTGGCGCGGTCTTGCCGCCGCCGCCATTGCGGCGCTGGCGATCTACATCGCCGTGCCTTACTTCCGCCCGTCCACCGAGCCGCCGCAGGCGCGGCTTGTCGCCTCGCTGGCGGCCGAAGGCAGCGACGTCAAATATCTCGTCGTCTACGATGCCGCCCGTCACGAGGTCGGTCTTTCCCACGTTTCCGGCGAGCGGGCCGCCGGCAAGGACTTCGAGCTGTGGATGATCGAAGGCAAGAAGGCGCCGGTGTCGATGGGCGTCATCCCGGCCGGTGCGACCGCGCATTTGGCCATCCCGCCCGCCGTCCAGGAGAAATTGGCGCAAGGCGCCGTGCTTGCGGTCAGCGTTGAGCCGGCCGGCGGTTCACCGACCGGCCAGCCGACTGGACCGGTGGTCGCAGCGGGCGATCTGAAGAGCATCTGACCGCTTCTCATCGCGGGAAGCAGACCTGAAATCTATCTCCCGCGATGTAGACGCCTGCAAAGCTTGTTGGCGGCTGTCGATCCGAGCCCGGCAAATTGCAGCGACAAATATTTTTTTGCGGAGAGGGCGAAACTCCAGCATTTCTATCGCGTATCTCCTTGCGTTCCCAAATGAGGGGAACGATAACCCGAGGAGATTGAAATCATGCGTAAATTCGCCACCCTTTTGCTTGCCGGCACGGTCGCCATTTCCGCGCTCGCCACCATTGCCTATGCTCAAAATCCGATGGTCGGCGGCGCCGCCATGTATGCCCAGAAAAACATCGTCGAAAATGCTATCAACTCGAAGGACCACACGACGCTGGTCGCTGCCGTCAAGGCAGGCGGCCTGGTCGATACACTGCAAAGCGCTGGCCCCTTCACTGTGTTCGCGCCGACCAACGAGGCCTTTGCGGCACTTCCAGCCGGCACGGTGGAGACGCTGCTCAGGCCTGAAAACAAGGACAAGCTTGTCAAGATCCTGACTTGCCATGTCATCGGCGCCAAAGCGATGGCCGCCGACGTCGCCAAGATGGTCAAGAACGACGGCGGCACCCACAAGGTCAAGACGGTCGGTGGTTGCGAACTGTCGCTCAAGGCCGACGGCGGCAAGGTCACCGTGACCGACGAGAACGGCAACGTCGCCAATGTGACGATCGCCGATGTCGAGCAGTCCAACGGCGTCATCCACGTCGTCGACAAGGTTCTCCTGCCGAAGATGTAACAAACGCACGCTGCCGGCGAAGATATCGCTAAGGGCCTCCCTGCGCACGCTCCGCGCCGTTCACGCAAGATGTGGATAGGCGCGGAGTCCCGCTTTGAGGACAGCGATCGTCACCGGCTTTTGATTTCCGTGTGGCGGTCGAATTTGGCACAAGCAATGACAGGAGGAATGGCCATGAACCGTCGCGAGCTTCTTTTGAGTGGTGCGGCAGCCATTGGCGTTGTCGCAGGCGCCACCGCGCTGCGCATGGGCGGAGCCCAGGATGCACGCGCGGCTGAGACTTTCGAGGTTACCAAGACCGAAGCCGAGTGGCGCGCCATCCTGTCCGACGCGGCCTTCAATGTGCTGCGCAAGGAGGGCACGGAATACCCGGGCACCAGTCCGCTGCTCAACGAGCACCGCAAAGGCATCTTCGCTTGCGCCGGCTGCGGCCTGCCGGTCTATTCGTCAGAGACCAAGTTCGATTCCGGCACAGGCTGGCCGAGCTTCTGGCAGGAAATCCCGAATTCCGTCGGCAAGACCGTGGACAGGTCTTTGGGCATGACCCGCACGGAGGTCCATTGTCGCCGCTGCGGCGGCCATCTCGGCCACGTATTCGACGACGGTCCGCCGCCGACCGGGTTGCGACACTGCATCAATGGCGTTGCCCTGACCTTCAAGCCGGCGACCGGGTGAGGACGGCTGCGACCCTGACTTTGTCGGAGCGCGAGAGGACTTCGTAATGGTTGATTTTGCGCATGACCCCGAAAATCGCTTTTCGGGGTCATGCGCGAGGGCGCCAGGCGGGGGATCCAGCGCGCCTCAATGGCCTCCGCCACCGCCGCCCTGAGCGGCTGGCTTGCGGATCACCAGGGTGAAGAGCCCAAGCGTCGCGAACAAAACCGTCAGCATGAAGAATACGTCCATGAACGACAGAAGCGACGCCTGCTGCTGGACCATGCCTGACAGTTTGGAGATGGCCGCCTTGGAGGCGTCTAGCCCGGCGGTCTGCTCGAAGTTGAGCGTCATGTTCTGCAGCTTCTGCTGCGCAGCGGCACTTCCCCATTGCACGTGCTCGGAAAGCCTGGCGTAGTGGAAGGCATTGCGGTCGATCAGCACGGTGTTGATGACTGCCAGGCCGACGGCGCCGCCGAGATTGCGGGTCAGGTTGAACAGGCCAGACGCATTCTTCAGCCGCTCCGGCGGCAAGGTTCCGAGCGCAATGTTGTTGATTGGCACCATGCAAAGCATCATCGAGCAGCCGCGCAGGATCTGCGGGATCAGCAGTTCATAGAAATCCCAGTCGGCGGTGAGATGCGTCATCCACCAGGTCCCCGTGGCGAAGCCGAAGAAGCCGATCATCATCATGATGCGCGGGTCCATCTTGTTCGACAGGATGCCGGAGATCGGCGCAGTGAAGAACATGGCTAGGCCGCTGACGAACAGCGCCTCGCCGATCATCATCGAATCGTAGCCGCGGATCCGCCCCAGGAACACCGGATAAAGATAGGTCAGACCGTAGAGGCCGATGCCGACGACGAAGGAGAACAACGAGCCGAAGGCAAAATTGATATTGCTGAAAGCCCTCAGATCGACAATCGGCTCCTCGGCGGTGAACACGCGCCAGAAGAACAGCACCGCGCCGAAGGTCATGATGACGGCGCAGATGAACACCGCCTGATCCTGCAGCCAGTCGTTGTTGGGACCTTCCTCCAGCACATATTCCATGCAGCCCAGGAAGGCGGCCATGCCGGCAAGCCCCCACCAGTCGAACTTGCTGAACAGCTTGAGATTGGGTTTGTCGAAGTCGATCAGCGACCAGGCGGCCGTCGTCACCAGAATGCCGGGCACGACGTTGACCAGGAACAGCCAGTGCCAGGACATGGCATGGCTGATATAGCCGCCGACGGTCGGGCCGATGGTTGGCGCCAGCGTCGCCACCAGGCCGATCATCGGCGAGACGATGGCACGGCGCGACGGCGGGAAGATGGTGAAGGCGGCTGCAAAGACGCTCGGGATCATGCCGCCGCCGATGAAGCCCTGCACGGCTCGGTAGACGATCATCTGGTCGATATTGGTTGCGGTCGCCGCCAGCGCGCTGGCCGCCGTGAAACCTGCCGCCGAGATTGTGAACAGCACCCGCGTCGACAGCATCCGGCTGAGGAAGCCCGACAGCGGGATCATCACCACCTCGGCAATCAGATACGCCGTCTGCACCCACGGAATCTCGTCCGAACTGGCGCTCAGGCCCGCCTGGATCTCGGCCAGCGAGGCCGAGACGATCTGGATGTCCAGGATCGCCATGAACATGCCGAACACCATTGCCAGGAAGGCGATGACGCGGCGCGTCGAGATGTGGTCGACCGGCACCGGCATGGCTGGCGCCGGGGCCGATCCTGCAGTTAGGGTTGCGGTCGCCATGACCCTTGCTCCCGGTTCCGCTTTACTTCGATGCCGAAGGCGCGGTGCGGCTGTCGACGGCGACGACGACGCTCAGGCCGGCGCGCAGCTTGCCCGTCTTCAGCACATCCGCGGGCACGTCTATGCGAACCGGAACGCGCTGCACCACCTTGGTGAAATTGCCTGTGGCGTTTTCCGGCGGCAGCAGCGAGAACACTGCTCCCGAAGCCGGGGCCAGCGACGACACGGTACCCTCGATGTCCTGACCGTCGATCGCGTCGACCGACACTCTGACCTTTTCACCAGGCACCAGCCGGGCAAGCTGGGTCTCCTTGAAGTTGGCGACGATGTAGAGCTTGTCCATTGGCACGATGACGGCGAGCTTCTGTCCGGGGCTGATCAGGTCGCCCTGCTCGACCGAGCGGTTGCCGACCACGCCGTCATAGGGTGCGCGCAGCACGGTGAAGGACAGATCCCGCACCGCCTTGTCGTGGGCAAGCTGCAGCGAGCCCAACGTGCTTGCCGATTCCGCCCGCTGCGCCTGGAGCACGCCGATATTCGCCTGAGCCGCCGCGATCTGCGCGTCGGCGCCGGCTAGTGCGGCATTGGCTTGCTCGACCGCCGTCTGGGCATCGTCCAACTGGGCCTGGGTACCGACGCGGGTCTTGAGCAACTGGGCGGCACGAACCTGAGCTCGCTTCGCATTATCGGCCGCGGCCTGGTCGGCGGTCTTCTGCGCCTGCGCCTGCTTGAGCGAGGCGCGCGCCGCCTCGGTCTGGGCATCGATGCGGTCGAGCGTCTTGCTCAACGTGGCGATCTGCGCCTCGGCCTGGGCAACGGCTATCTTGTAGTCACCGTCATCGACGATCAGCAGCGGGTCGCCGGCCTTCACCTGCTGGTTCTCGGTCACTTTGACCTGATCGACATAACCCGAGATTTTTGGCGAGATGAACGCGGTGTCGGCCTGGACATAGGCATCGTCAGTCGTGATCATGAAGCGCCCGTCGGTCCAGTAATCATAGCCATACCAGGCGCCGGCGCCCAGCAGGGCCAGGCCGATGATGGGCAACAACATCGAGCGCATCGAGCGCTTCTTCTTGGCGGGAGCCAGCGGGGTGACGTCGGCGGGCTTGAGAGGGGTTTCCGGCGCTTCGATCGCAGGCTGGACCTTGGCACTGGGGAAGGGGCGGACTTCGGCACTGGTGGGCGCGTTCGAGGACATGATATCTCTCTAAATTAACTGGCGCTGAATTTTGTCAGACTGAACCGTTCGGTTCGATCTCGACGTTGACTTAGCGCTTAAAGAGGACCATATCAAGAGCAATCGAACCGGATGGTTCGAATTATTTTACGAGGTGTGACATTATGGCCGAAGCCCCCAAGGCCGCTCCTTTGCCTGATTCAGGCCCATTGCCCAGCGCTGGCAAGGACCAGTGCGATCTGCTGGACAGCCTGCCGCGCGGCCGCCCGGCCGCGGGTCAAGACCCGGTCAAGCGCAGCCAGATCATCGACGGTGCGCGCCGTGTCTTCATCGAAAAGGGCTTCGAAGCCGCGTCGATGAACGACATTACGCGCGAGGCCGGCGTGTCCAAGGGCACCATCTATGTCTACTTTGCCAACAAGGAAGAGCTCTTCGAAGCGCTGATCGAGGAAGAGCGCGGCACGATTTTCAAGAACATGTATGAGGTGCTCGACCAGATCGGCGACCTTCGCCAGACGTTGGTGAAGTTCGGCATCGTGCTGTCCATGAAGATCACTTCGGCGCGGGTCATCCTGGCGCAGCGGACGGTGATCGGCGCGTCGGAACGCATCCCGGAGCTTGGTGCCCGGTTCTACGAACGCGGCCCGAAGCGTGGCCATGACAGGGTCGTCGTTTTCCTCAACATGGCTATCGAACGCGGCCTGCTGAAGATCGACGACGTCGAGCTTGCCGCCTATCAGTTCACCGAACTGTGTCTGGCCGGTCTTTTCCGCCAGTGCATTTTCGCCTATCGCACCAAGGCGCCAAGTGTGGCCGAGATCGAACACATCGTCAGGTCGGGCGTCGATGTGTTCCTGAAGGCCTACGGCACCGAACAGCTTGCAGAGCAGGAACGGGCCTCCAGCCCCGCCTGACAGGCTGCCAGGGTCGGTGGCCTATCCGCCATTGGCGGCGAGCACGATCGCCGCACGCAGTTCCTCGAGACCCTCGCTCTTTTCCGACGACGTGGCGAGCACGAAGGGAAATGCCGCCGGGCGTTTCTTGATCTTCTGGAGCGTTTCCTCGATCAGCCGCGGTACCCCCGCCGCTTTGATCTTGTCGGTCTTGGTCAGCACGATCTGATACGACACCGCCGCCTTGTCGAGCAGCGACAGCACCTCGTCGTCCTTGGCCTTGATGCCATGGCGGGCATCGATCAGCACGTAGACGCGCTTCAGCGTCACCCGGCCCTTGAGATAGTCGAACACGAGCTTCGTCCACTCGTCGACCTTTTCCTTCGGCGCCGTGGCGTAGCCATAGCCCGGCATGTCGACCAGCGCCATCGGCGGCAGGTCGGCGCCCTCTCCCGAAAATCCGCCCGGCACGAAATAGTTGAGCTCTTGCGTGCGGCCCGGTGTGTTGGAGGTGCGCGCCAGCCCCTTCTGGTTGACCAGCGCGTTGATCAGCGACGATTTGCCGACATTGGAGCGGCCGGCAAAGGCGATCTCGGGCGGTCCCTCCGGCGGCAGGAATTTCATCGCCGGCACGCCGCGGATGAAGATCCAGGCTCGCGTGAACAATTCGATGCCGATCGTGGTCTTGTTCAACGCGTTCAAACCGCCGCCTCCAGAAGAAAAATGTTGCTGCCACGAATAGCATCGAGATTGCGGCTGATCTTTTCCACTGGCCAGTGCCACCACGCCAGCGCCAGCAGCCGCCGGATGGTCCTGTCATCGAAGCGCATCTTCACCACTTTGGCCGGATTGCCGGCGACGATCGCATAGGCCGGCACATCGTGCGTCACCACCGACTTTGCCGCGACGATGGCGCCGTCGCCGATCTTCACGCCCGGCAGCATAACCGCTTCCATGCCGATCCAGACGTCGTTGCCGACGATTGTGTCGCCACGCACCCTCCTTCGACCATGTCGCCGGGTCGAAGCCTTCCTCCCAGCCGTGACCAAAGATGTTGAACGGATAGGTCGAAAAGCCGGACATGGCGTGATTGGCGCCGTTCATGATGAAGCGCGCGCCTTCGGCAATGGCGCAGAACTTACCGATGATCAGCCTGTCGCCGATGAACGGATAATGATGCAGCACGCATTTTTCGGCGAATTTGTCGGGTCCGTCAGGGTCGTCATAATAGGTGAAGTCGCCGATCTCGATATTCGGCGCCGTCACCAGCGGCTTCAGAAAGCCGACGCGCGTGTGCAACGGGATCGGATGCTTGATCGATGGATTGGGTCCGGTCATATCGAGCTCCGTCGGGCAACTGCCAGCCAGGTCAAAATAGCGCGATCCGTCCGGCAGTACCAATCGCTTAATCCAGGCGGGCAGCCTGTGCAAAAAGCCCCGGACGAACCGGGGCTTTCTGGTTTCGCACTATCGGAGCGCCGGCTATTCCGCCGGCGACGGTTTCTTGCGGAACAGCGCGACCAGATTGTCCCACAATTCGATCTTGGCGCCCTGCCGCTTCATGATCACGCCCTGCTGCAGGATCGACAGCGTGTTGTTCCAGGCCCAGTAGATAACGAGGCCGGCCGGAAAACCCGCCATCATGAAGGTGAAGATCACGGGCATCCACGTGAAGATCGCCGCCTGCGTCGGGTCCGGCGGCGTCGGGTTCATGCGCATCTGCAGGAACATCGTCACGCCCATGATCAGCGGCCAGACGCCGATCATCAGCATGTGCGGCAAGGTAACGGGGATCAGCCCGAACAGGTTGAAAATCGATGTCGGGTCCGGCGCCGCCAGATCCTGGATCCAGCCGAAGAACGGCGCGTGCCGCATCTCGATGGTGATGTAGAGCACCTTGTAGAGCGAGAAGAACACCGGGATCTGCAATGCCACCGGCCAGCAGCCGGCGAGCGGATTGATCTTCTCGGTCTTGTAGAGCTCCATCATCGCCTGCTGCTGCTTCATCTTGTCGTCCGCGTATTTCTCGCGGATCTCGAGCATCTTGGGCTGCACCTTCTTCATGTTCGCCATCGACGCATAGGACTTGTTGGCGAGCGGGAAGAACAGCGCCTTGACGATGACGGTGGTGGCGAGGATCGCCAGACCGAAATTGCCGAAGAATTTGTAAAGCGTGTCGATCAGCCAGAACATCGGCTTGGTGATGAAATAGAACCAGCCCCAGTCGATCAGCAGATCGAACTGGCGGATATGACGGTCCTTTTCATAGGCGTTGATCGTCGAAACTTCCTTGGCGCCGGCGAATATCTCCGACTCCACGGTCGTCGATTGCCCGGGAGCGATTGTGACCGGATCGGACAGGAAATCGGACTGGTAGCTGTGCGGATGGGGCCCGCTTTTGAACTCGAAATAAGAGAATTTGGGCTGAAATTCGCGGCCGCTCGGCGGCACCAGGGTCACCGCCCAGTATTTATCGGTGATGCCGAGCCAGCCGTCGGTCGACTTGCCTGGCTTGAATTCTCTCTCCGATTCGACCTTGGAGTATTTGTACTCTTGCAGGCCTTCGCTGCCGGTAACACCGATCAGGCCTTCGTGCAGCACATAAGTGCTGGCGATAGCCGGCTTGTCGAAACGGGTGACGCGGCCATAGTTCGACAACGTCGCGGGTGCCGAGCCCCCATTCTGGACCGTGTCGGACACGGTGAACATATATTGGCTGTCGACAGAGAAGGTGCGCTTGAAGGTCAGGCCCTTGTCATTGGTGAAGGTCAGCGTGACCGGCGTCGCTGGCGTCAGAGTCGCATTGCCATCGGTCTGCCAGACCGTGTCAGGGCCGGGCAGCCTGCCCACATCCGGCGTGCCGGAAAAGCCGATCTCGGCGAAATAGCCGTTCGGCAGGGACGCCGGGTTGAGCAACGCGATCTCGGGCGAAGTCTTGTCGACCGTCTCCGTGTAGTGCTTGAGCCGGAGGTCGTCGAGGCGCGCACCGGTGAGGTTGATCGAGCCTTCGAGGCTCGGCGTGTCGATCTTGACGCGGCTGGTCGAGGCAATCGCCTGGTCGCGGCCGGCCGCGGTGACGGCTTCGCCGCCAGGCGCGTTCGGAATGGCGCCCGGCTGCACCGGTGTTTCGCTGGCGCCCGGGCTGGTGCCTTGGGCGGCCTTCTTCTGCTCCGCCACGCGCTGCTCTTCGATGCGGGCGGCTTCGCGCTGCATCTCGCTGCGCGGCATCACATAGAAATATTGCCAAAGCGCCAGGATCAGCACCGACAGTGCGATGGTGATGAAGAAGTTGCGGTTGTTTTCCATCGAAGCCCTTGGCCTATCGTGTTCCACGCAATCTGCGGGAGAGTTCGGCCTTCAACTGGCCGAACGGAGTGGTAAGCACGTCTTCGCGCCCGACGATGACATAATCATTGCCCGGCGCCATGTCATCGGCGGCATGCGTGCGCACGGCCTCTCTGAGCCGCCGCCGGATGCGGTTGCGAACGACGGCGTTGCCGACCTTCCTGGTGACGGTGTAGCCGACGCGCGGCGCCTCGCTGTCGCCGCGGCCCAGGACCTCGATGAGGAAAAGCCGCCCGCGGCGCTTTTCGCCGCGGCGGACAGCCAGGAATTCCGCGCGCTTCAGAAGCCGCTTGGGATGGGCACCCGTTGGCTTGCCGGTTGCGGGCAACGATCTTGTCTCTCGCTTGGTGCTCAGGCGCTGAGACGCTTGCGGCCGCGGTTGCGGCGCGCTGCGACGACGCCGCGGCCACCTTTGGTGGCCATGCGGGCCCGGAAACCGTGCCTGCGTTTGCGGACGAGTTTGGACGGCTGGTAAGTACGCTTCATTTGTTTAAATACCGCGGGGTGCGGCCCTTCTTGATTCTGTCACTTTGTAACAGGAGCTTTGCCGGGCCGGTTTTGGCGCGATCGAAACCGCGCCGGGACGAATGGCCCGAGCGTGAGCGGGCTTATAGAAAGAAGGGTTTTGGAAGTCAATCCAGCGTGTCGGGCCGGCGTTGTCGGACCGGCAGGTAAGTCCTTGCGGCCCTTTGTCCGGCTTCGACCAAGGATGAATTTGGCAAAAAAGCCGCAATCGCCTAATCTTGCCCGATCAAGCGATCGTGAAGACGAGCAGTCCCTAAGACAAGCAGCCGTGATGACAGGCAGCCGTGACGACGAGCATGAGTGAAGTCCCAGCAACCGACGAAAGCATCGCCCAGGCGAAGGCCGCCACCCGCAGGGTGCCGCTGGCGCGCGGCCTGTCGACCAAGCTGCTGCTGCTCACCATCGTCTTCGTGCTCTTGGCCGAAATCCTCATCTTCGTGCCCTGGATCGCCAGCTACAGGCTGAGCTGGCTGAAGGAGAGGCTGAGCACCGCCGCCGCGGTTTCCATCGTCCTGGTGCAGGGCGAACCTGCCTCGCTGTCGCGTGCCGCCCAGAACGACGTACTGATGGCGATCGGCGCCAAGGCGATCGCCGTGCGCGACGGCGGCGTCTCGCGGCTGCTGGTCGTGGCCGAAATGCCGCCGCAGGTCGACGAGCATATCGATATCGCCAATGTCGGCATGATCGAGGGTATGACCGGCGCGCTGGACACGCTGTTTTTCGGCGGCAAGCGGATGCTGCGCGTTTTCGGGCCGGTCGGCGACAGCGACAAAGAATTCGAGCTGATCATGCCCGACCACCGCCTGCGCAATGCCATGCTGATCTATTCGCGCAACGTCGCCTTCGTCTCGCTGCTGATCTCGCTGTTCACCGCCATGCTGGTCTACGCCGCGATAGACCTGATCATGATCGGCCCGATCAGGACGATGACACGCTCGATGCTGTCCTTTTCCGAGGCGCCCGACGACCCCGGTCGCATCATTCACCCCGCCGCCCGGGCCGACGAGATCGGCGTCGCCGAACGCGAGCTGTCGCAGATGCAGGAGCGGCTGCAGAAGATGCTGACCGAGCAGAAGCACCTGGCCGATCTCGGCCTGGCCGTGTCGAAGATCAACCACGATATGCGCAACATCCTCGCCTCGGCGCAGCTCATGTCGGACCGCCTGCGCCAGGTCAAGGACCCGACCGTGCAGGCCTTCGCGCCAAAACTGCTGCGCGCGCTCGACCGTGCGGTGTCCTACTCGGAGGGCGTGCTGGCCTATGGCCGCACCCAGGAGCCGCCGCCGTCGCGCCGCAGACTGCGGCTGCGCCAGCTGGTCGAAGACGTCCAGGGCCTGCTCGACATCGAATGCGGCATCGAATTCGTCAACACCGTCGACCCGGTGCTCGAGGTCGATGCCGATTCCGACCAGCTGTTCCGCGTGCTCACCAATCTTAGCCGCAACGCCGTGCAGGCGATGGCGGCGGACACCGAGAGCGCCGTGGTGCGCCGCCTGACCATATCGGCCGAGCGCATCGGCAGCGTCAGCCGCATCGTCGTCACCGACACCGGCCCCGGCCTGCCGCCAAAGGCGCGCGAAAACCTGTTCGCGGCATTTCGCGGCTCGGCCCGCAGCGGTGGCACCGGCCTTGGCCTGGCGATCGCCCATGAATTGATCCGCGCCCATGGCGGCACGGTGGAGCTGGTCGAATCGATCGGCGGCCGCACCACATTCGCGGTCACCATTCCCGACCAGCCGGTCCGGCTCGACCAGGCCCGCAACGGGCTGCGCCGCCCGGCGTAACGAACCGTTTCGTTACGGATCGTCTCAATCACAAAGGGTTGGTCCGAGACTACGAGCCATCGACTCGGCCGCCGTGCAACGGCTCGTTTCGTTACGGACCGTTCCGATTGGCAAATGACCGATCCAAGACGACGACATATCGGCTCGGCCGCTGCGTGAAGTGATCTTGCCTTCGCCGGCCGGCGCATGACGGCAAAACTTTTGGCCAGGATCGGCTTGCTTTTCGTAAATTCAGTCGCTAGGGAACACGTCACATCGCGGCCGGTCACCAGGATCGGATCGCGGGGCTATGCAAAGCATGGCCTGTTGCGCGCCCGTAGCTCAGCTGGATAGAGCACCAGACTACGAATCTGGGGGTCAGGAGTTCGAATCTCTTCGGGCGCGCCATTAAACTCAATGTACGGCCCGGGGACATAGGTGACTGAATCTGCCGCCACTGGCCGGAAGGTTGCCTTGAGTGAGCGCCGTCCTTGCAAAGAGCGGATCGTCAGCTAATGCTGCTCAGTCGGCCTGCTTAATCTCCGGGCCCGGTTCAGTCGGCGGGCCTGGCGTGCAATCCTGGCCGGTGCATTCCTGCACCGGATCTTTCGCCGGCGGCAGACAATTTTGGCCTTCACAATGAACGGGCGGCTGCGCTGTTGCGGCTTTATTGTTCTGCGGCACAGGCCGATCCTCAGCGCGAACGGCCGGTATTCCAAGGTCGATCACGGCCGTGCACAAGAGCGCAATCCGAAGCAAGTTCATTTTCGCCTCCGCAACTGACAGCGAGACGCAGATTATATCTTCGAACTGCGGCCAACATCCTGTCACCCGCGAACGGCGTTAACAGTGCGTTTCATTGCCGGTCGGAAGGGCGTACCGATTGAGATCGAGCGTCGTCCTCTTCCTGGCAAAATAGCGCCAGAAACGGAGCTTTCGGCCAGAGGTGACTGAAGCCAACCTTCCGATTTTTCTGTACACCTGTTCGAAGGGTTCGAGGTGCGTTAGGGCCTCGCATATTCGAGGTTTCAGTTCTTTCACGGGGGAACGTACATGACGGCATTCAACAGCGTCCGTTTCCGGGTCAAGCCGGGTAGTGAAGACGAATTCGTCGAACTGTTCAGCAGCGCTCCGCGCAATTTCGAGGGATTGCGAAAAATGGCTCTCATCAAATCGGGAGATGGCGCCTTCTTCTCGATTGGAGAGTGGGACACTTTTCAGCACATGGTCGATGCCAGGCCCAAAATGCTGGGCAATCTTGATCGGTTCCGGCATACGTTGCAGCAGCTTGAGGGCGGATATACGGATGCTGTTTCCGGCGAGGCTGTCTTCGAAACGGACGGCGGCAGGTCGGTATAGTTTCGCACTTCGAAAAGCTTATGCCGTGCGCCACTTCCCGGCTCTATCACCTAAACCGCACATTCCCCCTGGAAAGCTCTGCCACCGACCTGCATCCCATCAGCCGCATGTCGCGTTCGATCTCGGTTCGCATCAGGCCGAGTGCCCGTTCGACGCCGGCCTGTCCGGCGGCTGCCAGCGGGAAGAGATAGTAGCGCCCGACGCCGACGGCCTTGGCGCCCAACGACAGGGCTTTCAGCACATGCGTGCCGCGCTGGACGCCGCTGTCGATGATGACGTCTATCTTGTCGCCCACCGCGTCAACGATCTCCGACAGCTGGTCGAAGGGGCTGCGCGAGCCGTCCAGCTGCCTGCCGCCATGATTTGACAGAACGATACCGGTGCAGCCGATGTCGACGGCTTTTCTGGCATCGGCGACGCTCATGATCCCCTTCAGGCAGAACTGGCCGTTCCAGAAGCGGACCATGTCTTCGACGTCCTTCCAATCCAGCGATGGATCGAGGATCTCCGTGAAATAGCGGCTGATGGAAAGCGCTCCGCCACCGAGATCGATATGGCCGTCCAACTGCGGCAGGCTGAACTTTTCGTGTGTCAAATAGTCGATAGCCCATCTCGGCTTGATCGCGAACTGCATCATGCCGCCGGGCGTAAGCCGAAAGGGGATGGAAAAGCCGGTCCGCAGGTCACGCTCGCGGTTTCCGCCGGTGACGCTGTCGACCGTCAGCATCATCACCTCGACGCCGGACGCCTTGGCGCGCTCCATCATGGCGCGGTTCAGGCCGCGATCCCTATGGAAATAGAACTGATAGACCTGCGGCGTCCTGTGCTTGCGGACTTCCTCCAGGCTGACCGTGCCGAGCGACGAGACGCCGAACATCGTGCCGAACTTCTCCGCCGCCGCGGCGACGGCGCGCTCGCCGCTATGGTGAAACAGTCGCTGGAGAGCCGTCGGCGAACAATAGACCGGCATCGCCAGCTTCTGGCCCATGACGGTGACCGACATGTCGACCTGTCCGGCGCCGGCAAGGACGTTGGGGACGAGATCGCAGTCCTCGAACGCCGCCGTGTTGCGCCGCAGCGTCGTCTCGTCGTCCGCGCCGCCATCGATATAATTGAAGATCGGACCTGGCAGGCGCTGTTTTGCCAGCCGGCGGAAGTCCTGAAAATTGTAGCAGCTTTGCAATCTCATGAAATCAATCGGGTATATGCCGGGCCCGATGTCAAGCCTGTGCCATTGTCGATCGCCGGCGCTCTCGCCTCAGCCCGCCAGAGCGCCAACCGACTCCCGCTCCACCAGCGGGCATTCGAGCTTGGTGATGGGATAGCGGCCACGACCGGGAGCAGCGGGGACTTCGAGCTGCTCGATCGCCCATTGTCCCATCGTCATATGCGGCAGGATCGACGTCGTCAGCGGCGGGAACAGATGCCGCGCGATCTCCTCGTCGTCATAACCGATCACCGAAATATCCCGGGGGATGTGCAACCCGGCCTCCTTTAGCGCCTCGTAGCAGCCGATCGCGGTGCGGTCGTTCTGGCAGAAGATGGCGGTCGGCCGGTCCTTCAGCGCCAAGAGCTTGACGGTCGCGGCATAGCCGGCGCTCGCCGACCAGTCGCCTTCGACGACCAGCGCCGGGTCGAACGGAATGTCGGCCGTCGCCAGCGCCCGGCGGTAGCCCTTCAGCCTGTCCTGCGCCGCTTGCATCCAGGGCTCGCCGGTGATGGTAGCGATGCGCCGGTGGCCATGGCCGATCAAGTGGCGGGTGGAGCTCTGGCCGCCGGCGATCTCGCTCGGCACCACGGCGGGGAAGGCATAGTCGGCGGTGTAGCAGTTGAGCAGGATGACCGGAATGTCGAGGCCGTAGAGATAGTCCGGCGCGACGATCTCGCGGGTGAAAATGGTCATGTAGATCAGCGCCGAAATGCCCCGCTTGGTCAGTGCCGCGATGGCCCGGGGCTCCATCACCTCGTCGCCCATGGTCTGCGCCACCAACACTACATTGCCGGCGTTCCACGAGGCTTGCCGCGCCCCTTCAATGGCGACGACCGCCTCCGGGCTGGTCGCCAACTGGTCGACGGCGAAGCCGATCACGCCATCCAGCCCGTCGAATGCGGCAACCGGGGCTCGCAAGGCAGAAAACACGGGCGGCGAATAGCCCAGCGTTCGCGCCGTCTCGATCACCCGCTCGCGGGTTTGCTGCGACAGCCTGATGCCCGGCGTGTTGTTGAGCACGAACGAAACCGTCGCCTGCGAACAGCCTGCGGCCCTGGCGATGTCGGTCATGGTAACGCGGCCCTTGGGGTTTTTCCCGGACAGCTTGCGCCGCCTGGTACCCTCAAGGACGGGATCACGCAGTGGTTCGTTCATGTCATTGGTCCCGCGAATCTCGCATTTATAGGGCGAAGCGATACTAATAGATATAATCGACTCTCTTAGGCGATTTAGTCCCCGATCCAAAACGGTTGCGACTGGGGAGGCCTCACTTGTTTGTGGGCGAGAATCCCGACCAAACTAATACTCTTTACTAATATCTGGCATCCCTATAACGTCAATCCATCATGCCCGGACGACATCGGACCGTGCGTGTTCGGAATGCAAGCCAGCCTGGTATCGGACGGTTCCCGTCAGCCGAAGTTCGCCTGCCGTTTCGGGAAATGTCAGACAAATCGGACTATTTACGAACGGCGAATGAGTCTCTAAAGTCGATGATCGCGGCTGGAATGGCGTCGTTCCTCGCTGCCGGAACCCTGAGGAGGAGGGCGTCCAAGCCGCGTCGGCACGTTCATCATCAGCGAAAATTACTAAGTCAAATGGGAGGTTGAATATGAAATCTGTAATACGAAATGCGTCCGTCGCCGCTGCGGCCCTGCTGCTCGGCCTGTCCGTCAGCGCAATTGCGCGGGCCGACGACAAGCCGACACTGGCCTTCGTCGTCAACGGCGCTTCCGATTTCTGGAAGGCGGCCGAAGCCGGCGTCAAGAAGGCTCAAGGCGAACTGCCCAAATACAATCTGGAGCTCAAATATCCGGAGCAGTCCTCGGTCGCCATCCAGCAGCGCCTGATGGACGATCTGGTGACGGCCGGCGTGAAGGCGATCATGGTCTCGGCCGTCGATCCCAAGACGTCGACCGACGGGCTGAACAAGATCGCCTCGGAAACGGCGTTGTTCACCACCGACAGCGACGCACCGCAGACCAAGCGTGTCGCCTATATCGGCTCTTCCAATGTCGATGCCGGCAAGCAGGCGGCAGAGATCGCCAAGAAGGCAATGCCTGACGGCGGCAAGTGCCTCGGCTTCGTTGGCCTGCTCGGCGCCGACAATGCCAAGGAACGTATCCAGGGCATGAAGGAAGGTCTCGCCGGCACCAAGATCGAATTGGTCGACGTGCGCGGCGACGACATCGATCAGGCTCGCGCCAAGAAGAACGTCGAGGACGCGCTGGTCGCCAGCCCTGACGTCACCTGCATGGTCGGCTTCTATTCCTACAACACGCCGCGCATCTATGAAGCGCTGCGCGATGCCGGCAAGCTCGGCCAGATCACCGTCGTCGGCTTCGACGACGATCCGATCACGCTGGGCGGCGTCAAGGAAGGCACCGTCGCCGCCACCGTCGTGCAGCAGCCCTTCGAATGGGCATATCAGGGCATGAAGCTGATGGCTGCCTATCTCGAGGGCGATAAGTCGGGCATTCCCGCCGATGGCCTGATCATCATCCCGACCAAGATCATCGGCAAGGACGATGTCGACGCCTACGCCGCCAGCCTCAAGGCGATGTCTGGAAACTGAGCAAATTAGGTTGCGCCGGCTCAAGGTTCGTCTTGAGCCGGCGTTCTATTGACGGGCCTCGCGAGGCCCGTCAGTCTGAGACCAAACGGCTCACCGGCTGCTGTCAGGCGTGATGAATTATTCCGACCCATCCATCGTTGCATCCACGGCCGCTCCGTTCCTGAGCCTCGACGGTGTGCGCAAGACCTATCCCGGTGTCGTCGCGCTGGACGGATTCTCGATGGACGTAAGGCCCGGCGAGGTCATCGGCCTGGTCGGCGAAAACGGCGCCGGCAAATCGACGCTGATGAAGATCCTCGGGGGCGTGACCAGGCCGGACACCGGCACCATCACCGTCGATGGCGTCGCCCATGACGGGCTGACTGTCGAGGCAAGCATCGGCTCGGGCATCGCTTTCGTCCACCAGGAACTCAACCTGTTCGAAAACCTCGACGTGGCCGCCAATATCTTCTTTGGCCGCGAACCGCTGCGCGCCGGGCCGCTCAAGCTCGTCGACCGCGCCAGGCTGCGAGCGCAGGCGGCGCCGCTGCTCAAACGCGTGGGCGCCAATTTCTCGGCCGATACGCCGGTGTCGGCGCTGTCGCTGGCGCAGCAGCAAATGGTCGAGATCGCCAAGGCGCTGTCGATCGAGGCAAGGCTGGTTATCCTCGACGAACCGACCTCGAGCCTGCCGATCGCCGAAACCGACAAGCTGCTCGGCGTCATCAAGGCGCTGAAGGCAGACGGCATCAGTGTCATTTTCATCTCGCACCGCCTTCACGAGGTCGAGCGCGTCGCCGACCGCGTCGTCGTGCTCAGGGACGGAATGCTCGCCGGAACCTTGCCGAAGAGCGCGATCAATCACGACCAGATGGTCAAGCTGATGATCGGCCGCATGCTGAAGGAGCGCGAGAAGGCCGCGGAATCGGCGCGCCCGCCGGGCTCTGTCGCGCTGTCGGTCAAGGCCATTCGCACCGCTGCCTATCCCGACCGGCCCGTCGACCTCGATGTCAGGCATGGCGAGATCCTCGGCCTCGCCGGTCTCGTCGGCTCCGGCCGGACGGAGCTGGCGCGCGTCCTGTTCGGCATCGACAAGAGCTTTGGCGGCTCGTTCCAGCTTGACGGAAAAGATCTGGTTCTTGGTTCGGCCGCGGACGCAGTGGCCAACGGTATTTTCCTCGTCCCCGAGGATCGCAAGCTGACCGGCATCCTGCTCGACCTGTCGATTGCCCAGAACATTTCGCTGCCCAATCTGCCGGCGCATTCGCGGCGCTCGCTGGTCTCGGCCGGCGCGGAATCCGCCACCGCCGAGAAGCAGAAGACCGATCTCGGCATCAGGGCGCCCTCCGTCCAGACGCGCACCGGCACGCTGTCCGGCGGCAACCAGCAAAAGGTCGTGCTGGCCAAATGGCTGGCGATGAAGCCGAAGGTGATGATTCTTGACGAACCGACCCGCGGTATCGACATCGGCGCCAAGGCCGAGATCTACGGGCTGATGCGGGCGCTGGCCGATGCCGGCGTCGCCGTGCTGATGATCTCCAGCGACATGGAGGAGGTGATCGGCGTTTCCGACCGCATTGCCGTCATGCATGAAGGCCAGATCTCGGGCATTCTCGACAAGGACCGGTTCAGCCAGGAAAACGTGCTGCTGCTGGCGGTCGGCAAGCAGCCGAAGTAGTTCGCAGGCACTGGGAGAAGACGATGAGCAAGAAAGATCTCGGCCTGCTGATCCTGATCCTGGTGGTCGGCGCGGTGGTGGCAATCATCAACCCACGCTTCCTGCTGCCGATCAATCTCGCCAACACCTCGAACCTGATCGGGTTGTTCGGCATCCTGTCGATTGGCCAAGCCTTCGTCATCATCACCGGTGGCATCGAATTGTCGGTCGGCTCGGTGGTTGCGCTGCTCGGCGTGCTGTTCATCGACTTCATCGCCACGCGCGGCATGGCCTGGCCGGTCGCCCTGCCGCTGATCCTGGTGCTCGGCGGCATCATCGGGCTGGCGCATGGCTGGCTGATCACCCGGCTCAAATTGCAGCCTTTCGTGGTGACTTTGTGCGGCCTGTTGATCTATCGCGGCGTGGCGCGCTTCTACACCGCCGACGGCACCGCCGGCTTTGCCTTCGGACAGAACTTCCCGGAACTCGAGTTCCTGACGGCGGGGCGGTCCTGGGGCGTGCCGAACAGCTTCATCGCGCTGATCGTCATCGCCGTCGTCATGTGGGTGGTGTTGCACCGGTCGGTGTTCGGGCGCTATCTCTATGCCATCGGCAAGAACGAGGAAGCGGCAAAATATTCCGGCATCCGCACCGGCCGCATCGTCATGGCCGCCTATGTCATCTGCGGCGTGCTGACGGCGCTGTCAGCTATCTATTTCGCCATGTACACACGCTCGATCTCGCCGGCGAGCCACGGCCAGTTCTACGAGCTCTATGCCATCGCGGCCGCGGTGCTCGGCGGCTTCTCGCTGCGTGGCGGCGAAGGCTCGCTGATCGGCGTCCTGCTCGGCACCGTGCTGCTGCAGGAGCTGCAGAACCTCGTCAACCTGCTCGGCATCCCGTCCTCGCTCAACTTCGCCGTCATGGGCGGGGTGATCCTCATCGGCGTGCTGGTCGACCAGCAATGGGGCGTGTTCAGGGCGCGGCGGCGGATGCTGGAAGCCACACGCAAGGGCGTGGCGGGTGCTGCCGCTGAGTGACGCAAAAATAGCTGGATGAAATTCGCCGACGGCCATGGCAGGTGGCGTGAAAGAGTCAGCCGGAGCTTCGCGACAGCAGTTCAGGTCGGTCTCTATTTGGAACGAAACCCGTATCTGAGCGTTTATTTAAGCTTTGCTGCGCGGAGGCGTCCCATGCCCACGAATCCAGTTAGTACCGCCAAAGTAGGAACTCACCCCCTCCACCCGATGCTGATACCTTTTCCTGTCGCGTTTCTTGTCGGTGCGTTTGTCACCGACCTGGTTTTCTGGGGGACTGCCGATGCCTTCTGGGCACGGGCATCGATGTGGCTGATCGGGGCAGCCATCGTAATGGCCCTTCTCGCTGCGACAGCCGGTTTTATCGACTTCCTCAACGAGCCGCGCATTCGCGCCTTGTCCGACGCCTGGTACCACATGCTGGGCAACTTGACCGCGGTCGTTGTGGCACTGATCAATTTCTACCTTCGCTATGCGCAAGGCGCCGAAGCCGCGGTCCGCCCATGGGGTGCGCTCTTGTCGTTCATAGTGGTCTGCATACTGCTGTTCACCGGCTGGAAGGGCTGGGAGATGGTGTATCGGCACCACGTTGCAGTTCTGGATACACCAGCGGATGCGCCAGCGAAGCCTTCGACAACCACTGCCACGGATACTCGTCACGCTGGTCGGGACCGGCACGCCGCATGAGGCCATAATCCCGAAAACTGGATACCGATTTCCAAAAAGATATCGGTTAGACAAGTAGCGCCCATACCGAATGCATCGGATGGGCTCTACTTCAGATAAGGCCCGACATGTCGGAGAAGGCCATGGCCTTGCGCAGCACCTCGGCGAAGCGCTCGCCGGCGGCTTCACGAGGGCCGCTATTGTCGATCGAGGTGACACCCGGTCCGGACAGCGCCACATTGGCACTGCGCGCCAGCCGTGCCAGCACTTCGCCGCGCGATTCGCGACCCCGCAATGCCAGCCGCTCGGCCAGGATATCCGGTGTAGCCGTGATCTCGACGACCGCCAGATTGGCGTAGCGCTCCCGCAGCGCCGGGATGATCGCGCGCGAGACGTTGGCGATCGCGACACGGCCGTTTGAGACCGACCAGTCGACTTCGGCCGGGATGCCATAGCGCAGGCCATGCGCCTCCCAGGAAATGGCGAAGGCACCATCCGCTTCGGCCTCGACGAAGGCAGCATCGGCGAGCGTATCGTGATCCTCGGTGGCCGCATCGCTCGGCCGGGTGATCACCCGGCGCACGAACTCCAGCCGGCTCTCGTCGGCAAACACGGCGCGCGCATAGCCGATCACCGTGTCCTTGCCGGCACCGCTCGGCCCGACGACGGCGACGAAGACACCGTCGCGGATCGGAAATCTCGCGGCGGACAATTCACGCTCGACCGATGCCGACACCATCATGCGACCCGGCGTCCCTGCCGCCAGACCGTGCGGACGACCGGGACATGGTCGTCGACGCGCACGCGAACCAGATCGGCGCGCCGGCCGGGCTCGATGACACCGCGATCGGTGAGGCCGACCGCCTCGGCCGGGTTCTTCGAGACCATCGCCACCGCCTGTGGCAAGGAAATGCCCTCGACCACGTCGCCGAGGAAGAAGGCTGACTGGATCAGACTGAAGGGAATGTAGTCCGACGACAGGATATCGAGCAGGCCATCGCCGGCCAGCGTGCGGGCCGAGACATTGCCCGAATGCGACGCGCCGCGCATGACGTTCGGCGCGCCCATCAATACGCCGAGCCCTGCCTCTTTTGAAGCCCGCGCCGCCTCCTCGGTGGTCGGGAACTCGGCGACGCGCACACCTTGCTCGATCGCTTCGTCGACATGGCCGACGGTCGCGTCGTCATGGCTGGCGAGCACGATGCTGCGCTCATGACAAGCCGCGGCGATGAAGCTGCGGTTCGGGCTCGAATTCCTCGCCGATTCCGCCATCCGCTTTTCGCAGAATTTCTGGAAATCGCGATCGGTCAGCTTCAGCTTGCGCTGGTAGTAATAGGCGTAGGTTTCCAAATTGACGAACTGGCGCTGTCCGGGCGCATGGTCCATCAGCGACGCCAGCCTGACCCGCTCGTCGCCGTCGAAATTGGCGAAGGCCGTGAGGCAGTCCGGCGCCGAAACCTCGCAACGCAGATGGAGGAAATGGTCGGCCCTGAGCCGGTCCTGCTGTACGCTGTCCTCGATCGCGTCGGCCAGCTTGCGTATGTCGGCGGCCGTCAGGTCGGCATCCTCGTCCATGCCGACACGCAAGGCGTCGAGCACGGTGGTAATGCCGGCGGTCGCCACCTGGGCGTCATGCGCGAGCACGGCTGCGATCGGGTTCCAGCGCACTTTCGGCCGCGGCGCGTAATGGCCTTCGAGATGGTCGGTATGGAGCTCGACCAGGCCAGGGATGATGAAGTCGCCGCCCATGTCCTCGCCGCTGCGGCCAGCGCCGGGATCGATGGCGGCGATCACCCCGTCGCGCAGCACGATCGACCCTTCGACGATCTGGTCGGCCAGCACGATACGGGCATTGTCAAGAACGGTCTCGGCAGTCATTTCAGGCAGTCCTTGCAGCATTTTGCAGCCAATTGAAAATGAATTGGCGTCGCACTATCCGGTTAAAGCAAATAGCCATTTAGGCAGTTCTTCTGGCCGGGTGGCGCCCGAGCGCGTGATGCGACAGCACCATGAACGGCGCACCCGGTTCAGTTTCCACAAACAGCGTCAGCGCGTCCACCGCCACCGGCCGTTGCAGCACGTCCGTAAACAGGCTGTCGATTGCTAGGCGAAGACGAGGGCTTTCCTGTGACGACACCCGGCCGGACAGCGTCATATGGAAGCGAAACGTCTCGAAGACATAGGGATCGCCCCACTGGCAGAGATTGCGGAACTCGTCGGGCTTCAGCGAATCGGGGCTGCGCCGTTCGATCTCGGCTTCCGTCAACGGCGCGCGGAAGCGGTCGAAGTCGCGCACAACGTCGTCGGCGAAGCGGTTGAGCGCCGGCAGCGGTGCTTCCGGCACCAGCGCGAAGAAGCCGTCGATCTGGCTGACGACGAGGCGCGGGATCGTAACCAGCGGCGTCGCCTCGGCAAAATCGTCGAGTGCTGCACGAAGCGACGTTTCCGTCTCGTTGGAGGCCAGTCTGAAGGGCGCCTTCAGTGTCGCATGAAAGCCATAGCGGCGCGCCGAGGCGGTATGGAAGGCAACTTCTGCCGCCGACAACTCGCCCGCAGCCTCGACCGGCTTTGTGGCGGCACCGAATGGGTCGCGGGCGAGCCAGTCGGCAGCGATCCGTGCCAGCGGTTCGTCCTGTCGGGGGGTGAAATAGATCGCGTAGCGCATCGAAAGTCCTCGTCAGCCCCGCTGCCATAGGTGATTTCCATGACGAATTGACGAAGCTTTGCGGCGTTTTCGGTAACAAAACCACACAGCCGGGTCGTTAGCCGACGATTTTTCGCTTGGACCAGCGGTTGGGGCGAAGGGGAAGTGGTTAGGCCTTCATCAGCCATTCGTGCTCGGGCGCGTTGTGGAATTTCCACGTCCGCTTCGGTCCGGCCATGACGTTGAGATAATAGAGATCATAGCCGTGGCAGGCGGCGCAGGGGTGATAACCCTTGGGGACCAGCACGACGTCGCCGTCCTCGATCGCCATCGCCTCGTCGAGCGAACGAGCACCGTTCTCGTCGGCATCGGTGTAGACGCGCTGGAAAGCAAAGCCCTGTGGCGGGTTGAGACGGTGGTAATAGGTCTCCTCGAGATAGGATTCAGCCGGCAGATTGTCCTGGTCGTGCTTGTGCGGCGGATAGCTCGATGTGTGGCCGCCGGGTGTGATGACCTCGACCACCAGCAAGGAATCGGCCGGCTTGCCCTCCGGCAGGATGTTGGTGACATAGCGCGTGTTGGTGCCTTTGCCGCGAACCTCCTGGCCGAGATCGTCGGGCGCGATGACACGGACCTGCAGACCGCCGCCCAGTCCTGGCGCCGAACAGACGGCAAGTTCGAGATCGGTATCGGCGCTCACCGACCACTCCGACCCCTGCGGCACATAGACCGACCAAGGCTTGCCTTCGAACGGCGACATGCGTTCGCCCAGCAAGCCGAGATCCTTGCCGCCGGCCTTGGCCTTGCCCTTGCCGGTGACGAACACCAGGCAGACCTCACGATCCGCGGTTTGCCCGGAAGCGCTCTCGCCGGGCCTGAGCCGATGCACATCGAAGCCGACATAGGTCCAGCCGGCGTTTTGCGGCGTCACATGAGCGACGCGGCCGTGGCCCTTATTGGCTTTGACGAGCAGCTTCGACATGGTCATTCCTTCGGTTCGGCGTCCGCCGATGACTTGTCCTCGTCAGCCGGCTTGTAGAGATAGAAGAATTGCCAGACGGCATAGCCGGCGAAGCCGAGCGCGATCACGCCCCAGAACGGCGTGCCGGTGGCGAATTCGATCACCGACCAGACCAGGCAGACCGCGACAACGGCAACGCGCCGCCACAGCGGCCGGAAAAACGGGTGCTCGGAGTCTTTCATCGGATCACCCCCGGCATCGGATCAGCCCTTCCTCGCGAGCCTCAAGCATTGGGAAAGCCTTGTGTCTCCACCGTATAGCCGGCCGCTGTCATCACCCGCATCAATTCCTTGTAGCCGACCTGCGCCATCTTGAGCGGCGGGTTCTTCTTCGGATCCTGCTCGGCCTCGACCACGAACCAGCCTTCATAGCCATGGTCGGCGAGCCTCTGGACGATGGCGCCAAAATCCAGCGAGCCATCTCCCGGCACGGTGAAGGCGCCAAGTGCCACCGCGTCGAGGAACGATTGCTTCTCGCGATCCAGTCCCGCGATCACCTCCATGCGCACATCTTTCACATGCACATGGTTGATGCGCGGGTGGTGGTTATCAATAGCGCGCAGCACATCGCCGCCGGCAAAGGCCAGGTGACCCGCGTCGAGCAGCAATGGAATGGCTTCTCCCGAATAGCGCATGAAGGCATCTAGCTCAGGCTCGGTCTCAACTACTGCCGCCATATGATGATGGTAGGAGAGCGGCATGCCTTGCTCTGCACACCATTCGCCGAACTGCGTGAGCCGCCGGGCGTAGGCTTTCATTTCCTCGTCCGAAAGCCTGGGCTTGCTGGCGAGCGGCTTCGAGCGGTCGCCCTGGATGGAGCGGCCGACTTCACCATAGACGATGCATGGTGCGTTCACCGCCTTGAACAGGTCGATCATCGGCTGGATACGATCCTTGTTCTTCGCCATGTCTTCGTCGACCAGCGTCCCCGAGAACCAGCCGCCGCAAAGCGTCACGTCGGCCTCTTTCAGGATCGGCAGCATGATCTCCGGATCGTTGGGAAAGCGGCGGCCCATTTCCATGCCGGTAAAGCCAGCCGAACGCGACTGGCGCAGGCACTCCTCCAGCGACACATCATCGCTGAGTTCCGCAAGATCGTCGTTCCACCATGCAATGGGGGACATGCCCAGTTTGGCTTTCAAGTCGTCACTCCAGTTTCTGACATTCGAGGCGGCGTTGGCGGGCGCGTTAAAACCGCCGCCCGCTCAGCGCTTCCTCATATTTCTTGCGCGCCGCATTCACTTGCGGCCGTGCCGAGACTTCCGGCACTGCGACATCCCACCAGCTTCCACCAGCCTCGGTCGAAACCAGCGGGTCGGTGTCGATGACCAGCACCGTCGTTCGCGTGTTCTTCTTCGCTTGCACCAACGCCGTTTCCAGCCCGGCGATCGATGGCACTTTTTCGGCAATCGCACCCATGCTCGCAGCATGCGCGGCGAAGTCGATCTCGGGCAAGGTTTCGTGACGGGCGTCCTTCAGCAGATTGTTGAAGTTGGCGCCGCCGGTCGCCATCTGCAGCCGGTTGATGCAGCCATAGCCGCGGTTGTCGAGCAGCACGATGGTCAGCTTGAGGCCGAGCATCACCGAGGTCGCGATCTCGGAATTGAGCATCAGGTAAGAGCCGTCGCCGATCATCACCACGACCTCTTCGTCCGGCTTGGCCATCTTGACGCCAAGCCCGCCGGCGATTTCATAGCCCATTGTCGAGAAGCCGTATTCTGCGTGGTAGGAGCCGGGCGCGCCCGCCTGCCATAGCTTGTGCAATTCGCCGGGCAAGCCGCCGGCCGCATGAAGCAGTACCACGCCGGAGCCCATGGCGCGCTGTACTGCGCCGATCACTTGCGCGTCGGACGGATAGGCGGCATTGGTCGACGCCGTCACCTTGTCGGCATCCGCTTGCCAGCTCTTCTTGCCCGTGATCGCATTGTCGGTCCAGCCTGAAGGGGCTTTCCAGCCTTTCAGCGCCGCAGCGAGTTCGGCGAGCCCTTCCGCCGCATCGGCGACCAGCGGCAGCGCCTGGTGCTTTCCGGCGTCAAAAGGCTGCACGTTGAGCCCGATGATGGTCCTGCCGGCATGCTTGAACAATGCCCAGGAGCCGGTGGTGAAATCCTGCAGTCTGGTGCCGACGGCAAGCACGACGTCGGCCTCTTCGGCCAGCCTGTTGGCCGCCGAAGTGCCGGTAACGCCGACCGCGCCCATGTTCAACGGATGATCGTCCGGGAGCGAGGATTTGCCGCCTTGCGTCTCACAACCTGGAATGCCGGCGCCTTGCACCAGTTTTGCCAGCTCCTCGGATGCCTGCGAATAGAGTACGCCGCCGCCCGCGATCACCAGCGGCTTTTTCGCCGCTTTGAGTACCGCGACTGCGGCCGCCAGTTCGTTGCGGTCCGGGCGCTGCCGTCGCGGCGTCCAGAGTCGCTCGGCAAAGAAACTCTCGGGGTAGTCATAGGCCTCGGCCTGCACGTCCTGGCACAGCGCCAGCGTCACCGGGCCGCATTCGGCGGGATCGGTCAGCACCTGCATGGCGCGATTGAGCGCCGGCATGATCTGCTCCGGCCGCGTGATGCGGTCGAAATAGCGCGACACCGGGCGGAGGCAGTCATTGACCGTCGCCGTGCCGTCGGAAAAATCCTCGGCCTGCTGCAGGACGGGATCGGGAATGCGATTGGCGAAGACGTCGCCGGGCAGAAACAGGACAGGCAACCTGTTTACATGCGCAAGCGCCGCAGCGGTCACCATGTTGAGCGCGCCGGGGCCGATCGAACTGGTCGCGGCCATGAAGCGGCGGCGGAAATTGGCTTTGGCGTAGGCGATCGCCGCATGCGCCATTGCCTGCTCGTTATGGGCACGGAAGGTCGGCAGTTCGTCGCGAACCTGGTAGAGCGCCTCGCCGACGCCGGCGACATTGCCGTGGCCGAAGATCGCCCAGACGCCGCCGAAGATCGGCACCTTCTTCCCGTCCATCTCGGTCATCTGTCGGGCAAGAAAGCGGGTCAGAGCCTGCGCCATCGTCAGGCGGATTGTCTTGGTCATGTCGGTTCCTCCGCAGTCCTTATGCCGCGCCTTCTTATGCTGCTTTGCGACCGCGCGCGGCAAGCCATGCCTCGGTCAGTTTTTCGAAACGCGATGCCATGTCGGCCACCGCCTCCTCGTCCGACATCTTGCCGGCAAGCCATTGTTCGGCAGCGTTAATGAAGATGGTGCGGCCGACAGCGAAGCCTTTGACGATAGGCGCCTTGGCGGTGGCGGCGAAGGCCGCTTCCAGCTCGTCCTGCGGCGCTTCCAGGCCAAGCAGCACAATCCCGCGGCACCACGGATCGTGCTTCAGGATCACCGCTTCGATCTTTGCCCATGCGCCGGCCGAAGCCTGCGGCTCGAGCTTCCACCAGTCGGGCTTGATGCCGAGCGCATAGAGTTCCTCCAGCGCCCGCGGGATCGTCATGTCGTCGAGCTTGCCGTGCTTGCCGGCGATGATCTCGACCAGAAGTTCTCTACCCACTTTCCGCGCGGCCTCGAACAAAGCGCGCAGTTTCTGCTGCTGTTCTCTCTTCAGCGCCGCGGGATCGTCGGGATGATAGAAGCACAGGCACTTGATGCAGTGGTCGACCGGCCATTCGGTCAGTTGCGAACCTATGTCTTGCGAGAACTCGAAGCGAAGCGGCCGCGAACCCGGCAACTCGACCGGCCGGCCGAGCCAGGCGAAGGAATGGTGGGCGAATTCGAACATCGCCTCGCGTCCGTATTTTTCGTCGAGCAGCATGCCGTAGCCGGCGCGGCCAGCCGCGACCTTGGCCGCAGCCTTGACCGTCAGCACCTTGAAAGCCGGGATTCGCGACGGATCGGCGCCGGCTTTTGCCGCGACATCCTCCAGCTGGACGCGGTGGTCGCAGGCGAACGCCATCAGCGAGGGGATGTCGCGCCGGCGCGTGGTCGCCCAATGGATGTGATTGATCGCCTCGTCCTTGCGCAGCGCCAGATGCTTGCTGCCGTTTTTCAGGAAGAACTGCAATTCCTCGAAAGTCGGGTATTCCGGTGCGCAGAGGAGCCGCGACACGGCAAAGGCGCCGCAGGCATTGGCCCAGGTCGCCGCCGTCGCCAAGCCTTCCTCGCCGAGCCAGCCGCGCAGGAAGCCCGACATGAAGGCGTCGCCGGCGCCGAGCACATTGTAGACCTCGATTGGAAATCCCTTGCCGACGATACCGTCCTCGAGGTCGTCGCTGATCGGCCCGTCATAGACGATGCAGCCCATGGCGCCGCGTTTCAGCACGATGGTTGCCGCCGACAGCGAGCGGATGGTTTTCAGCGCGCTCAGGCAATCGTCTGCGCCCGAGGCGATCATGATTTCCTCTTCGGTGCCGACGATGAGATCGCAATCGGGCAGCACCGTCTTCAACTGCGCCGAGACGCGGTCGGATTTCACATAGCGCTCGAAGCCTTCGGCGTGGCCGGCGAGACCCCAGAGGTTGGGGCGGTAGTCGATGTCGAACACCACCTTGCCGCCCTTGGCTTTCATGACACGGATCGCCTTGCGCTGGGCGGCGTCGCTGTTGGGCCGTGAAAAATGCGTGCCGGTGACGACGACCGCGCGTGCCGAAGCGATAAACGCCTCATCGATATCGTCTTTCGAAAGCGCCATGTCGGCGCAATCGCTGCGATAGAAGATCATCGGCGAGACGCCTTCATCCTCGACCGACAGCAGCACCAGGGCGGTCAGCCGCTCCGGATCGGTCTTGAGGCCTTGGACCGAAACGCCCTCGCGGGTCAGCTGCTCGCGGATGAAGCGGCCCATCTGCTCATTGCCGACGCGGGTGAGCAGCGCCGAGCGCAGGCCGAGCCTGGCAGTACCGACCGCGATATTGGCCGGACAGCCGCCGACCGACTTGGCAAAGGAAGTAATGTCCTCGAGGCGCGAGCCGATCTGCTGACCATAGAGATCGACGGAAGCGCGGCCGATGGTGATAATGTCGAGCGGCGCATGTCTCGCTTCCACGGCTTCGCCCATTCGAACCTCCCATCGGCTTTGTTGTTTTGGGTAACACGCGCGAGCGGCAGCGTGGCGCCGGCAATATGAAATAATAATTCCAATCCATAGTCAATATGGAACGAGCATTCCCAAGGCTGAAAAGTGCTGTGCAAGGCTCGCGCGTTCAGAAACTTTGAAGTCAGACGAACGTCAAGTGTCTACCACTGAAACCAGCTGATTTACCAAGGAAGCGGGCCATCATCGTTGAAGTACCCGGCGGTCGGGCCATCGGCGTCCAAGGTCGCCAGGTGAATGACGATCTCGGCCGCCTGCTGCACCGTGCGGTGACCTTTATACCCGTTGAGATCGGTGGCAGTGTAGCCGGGCGCCGCGGCGTTGACCTTGATGCCTTGCGGCGCGAGCTCCCTGGCGAATGCCACCGTGATGGCGTTCAAGGCTGTCTTGGAGCTGCCGTAGCCCATCATGTTAACGGCGTGGTTCGCAGTGGCGGGATCGAGCGCCCGGCCGATGGACCCGGTGGAGCTGCTCACCATCACGATCCGGGCAGCAGGTGCTGCTAGCAGCAGCGACAGGAATGCCTGGGTCACGCGGATCGGGCCGAAGACATTGACGTCGTAGGTGGCCTGGATGTCGGCGATCCGCTGCTGGCTCGGCGGCAGGTCGTAATTGATGGCGACGCCGGCGTTGTTCACCAGCACGTCGAGGCAGGGGCTGGCCTGCCTGAATGCCTCGGCTGCCGCCTTCACACTGTCATCCCGCGTGACGTCCAGCTCAAGCCACTCCACGTCGAGGCCTTCGGCGCGCAATGCCTGCGCCGCCGCCATGCCGCGTTCGGCGCTCCTGGCGCCGAGCCAGACCTTGAAGCCCTTGGTCGCCAGTTGCCGGGCGATTTCACGGCCTATACCCTTGTTGGCGCCGGTCACCAGCGCGCTTTTCGATGTCGTCATATCGGTGTCTCCATGTTTGCTGTGGAAGACCCACAAATGGCGCGAGACAGCGTGCGCCGCGCGCCGGAAATTCTCCGGTTCTTGCCTAATCCTCTCACGCTGTTGCGCAGCTGGTGCGAATGCGCGATGCTGGCGCAATGAGCGAAGCGCTGCAGGAGTTGATCGAGATCGCCGGCCGCCATGCGCGCGGGCGAAGAACAAGAACGGCGATTCCCCGCGTTTCGATCGGCCGCAGCGAAGTCGCCACGGCGCCAATACCAGGGGTGTGGGGGTCGGGGATCTTATTCGTACTGCAGGGCGCGAAGACGGTTCTGATCGGCGACCGGGCTCTTCGTTACAATCCGGCCAGCTATTTCATCTATACTGTCGAGACGCCCACCATCAGCCAGATAATCGAAGCGAGCGCGGCGCGTCCTTACCTGGCCATTGGCTTGACCCTTGACCTGCAGGCCGTCGCCGCGCTCCTCGTCGAGCACGCGCCGGCCCTCAGTGGCGACAGTTTCTCCACCTCTCCCGCTGATGACGACCTGCTCGACGCGTTGCGTCGAATGATGCGGCTGCTTGACCGGCCAGCGGAGATTCCCGTGCTCGCGACCATGATCGAGCGAGAGATGTTGTTTCGGCTCCTGCAAGGCTCCCAAGGCGGAAAGCTTCGTGAACTTGCGCGCGCCGATGGCCATCTGTCCCGGATTGGCCGGGCGATCGCCTGGATCCGTTCGCATCCCCATCAGCCGGTCCGGGTCGGCGATCTGGCCGAGATTGCCCGTATGAGCAGTGCTGCGTTTTATCGTCACTTCAAGGCGGCAACGGCCATGAGCCCAATCCAGTATCAAAAGCAAATCCGCTTGCTGGAAGCCCGCCATCTGCTGATTGCCCAGCCGGGCAACGTCGCACGTGTCGCCTTCGCCGTCGGCTATGTGAGTGCTTCCCAGTTCAGCCGGGAGTATGCCCGCCAGTTCGGGTCGCCGCCTGCACGCGACGCAGCGCGGCTTTCGGCAGAAGGCGAAACGGCAATAGAGGTGATCTAAGGCTTGCGCTTGCGGCCGCTATCGCGCCGCTTCTCGCCGACCGCGACGGTCAGCGCCATAGCCAAAGCCATCGTCGCCGACAGCGAGCGGAAGCCGGCGAAATCGGCCTCGGCGACCTCGAACCAGACCCTGGCGAATTGAGCGAGTGGCGAAAAGGAGCTGTCGGTAATCGCCACGATCGGCACGCCTTGCTCCGAAATGACGCGCGCCTCCTCGATGGTGGCCGGGGCATAGGGCGAAAAGCTGATGGCGATCACGGCGTCCCTTGGAGAGGCAAAGCCGATCATCTCTGCATTGAGGCCGGCGGCCGATTCGATCAGCTGGTTGCGGATCTTGAGCTTGCCCAATGCATAGGCGATATAGGAGGCGACCGGGTAGGAGCGCCGCTTGGCCAGCACGTAAATGGTTTCGGCCTTGGCCAGCACGGTGATCGCATCTTCGAAATGGTCTTCATTCAGCGTGCGCGAAATGTCGTTGAGCGAGGTACTGGCTGCGGCAACAAAACCGTCGAAAATCGCGCGGTGGCCGGCGCCTTCCTCGGCCTTGGCGCGCAATGCCGCCAGCCTTTCATCATAGGATGAGTTGCGCTCGCGCAGGCGCTCGCGAAACACCAACTGCAGGCTGGTGAAACCATCAAAACCAAGCTGCTGGGCAAAGCGGATCAGGGTCGAAGGCTGGACACCGGCGGAAGCGGCGATGCTGGCAGCGGTGCCGAAGGCGATATCGTCTGGGTTGTCGAGCGCATAGGCGGCGATCTGGGCGATACGTTTCGGCAGGCTCTGACGCCGCTCCAGTATCGTCGCCCGCAGCGTCTCGAAATCGCGCGGCACCCGTTCGTCCATCGTCGCTCCGCCCAGGCTCATCGTCTGGTTCCCTCTGTGGCCCATCATAGCGGGCCTGTGCAAGAACACCATAAAAAATGAGACAAGCGTTCCATCTGCAGACAAAATGGACTAATTCATCCACACAAATTTTGCGCACAGGGAGGCAAGCGGATGGTCGGGGTAGGTCTTATCGGCACGGGTTTCATGGGCAAGTGCCACGCCATTGCCTGGAACGCGGTCGGCACCGTCTTTCCCGATGTGGCCAAGCCAAGGCTGGTCCATCTGGGCGAGGTCAACGAGGATCTTGCCAAACGCCGTGCCAGCGAATTCGGCTTCGCCAAGGCGTCCAGTGACTGGCGCGCCGTCGTCGACGACCCGGATGTCGATGTCATCTCGCTGACCACGCCGAACCAGTTCCACCCGGAAATGGCCATCGCCATCCTCGAAGCCGGCAAGCATCTGTGGTGTGAAAAACCGATGGCGCCAAGTTTTGCGGAGGCGCAAGCAATGGCTGCGGCGGCCCAAAAGTCCGGCAAGGTGGCCGCGCTCGGCTATAACTATATTCAGAATCCAGCGATCCGCCATATCGGCGCGCTGCTCGACGAGAAGATCATCGGCGAGGTCAACCATCTGCGTATCGAGATGGACGAGGACTTCATGGCCGATCCGGAGGCGCTGTTCTTCTGGAAGCACGAGGCGGCGTCCGGTTACGGCGCGCTCGACGATTTCGCCGTGCATCCGCTGTCGCTCATCGCCGTACTGTTCGGCCGCGTTGCCCGCGTCATGTGCGACATGGCCAGACCCTATGCCGACCGCCGCGTCGCCTCGGGCGGGCGCCGCGCGGTCGAGACCTACGACATTGCGAGCATCCTGATGCATCTCGAAAACGGCATCGCCGGCACGCTGCTGGTCAACCGTTCGGCCTGGGGCCGCAAAGGCCGGATCGCCATCCAGATTTTTGGCTCGAAGGGCTCGATCCTGTACGACCAGGAGCGGATGAATGAGTTCCAACTCTATCTGACGGCCGACCGGCCGACCGAGCAAGGCTATCGCACCATCCTGGTGGCGCCGCATCATAAGCCTTATGACGCCTTCCTGCCGGCGCCCGGCCACGGCCTTGGCTTTAATGACCTCAAGATTATCGAATGCCGGGAACTGTTGACGCGACTTGCCGGCAAGCCGGCGCGGATCATCGATTTCGACGAAGGCCTGGAGATCGAGCGCACGGTGCACGCGATGGCGCGCTCGTTCGCGGAACAGCGCTGGATGGAGGTGCGGTAGTAAGCCCGCGCTGGTCTCCCCTTCCCCCCTTGTGGGAGAAGGGGAGACCGAGCGAAGCTCGGTCGGATGAGGGGTGTTGGACGGATCGCTACAGCGAAGAAATAAACGCTTAAAATCCCTCAATATTTTGCGCCGAGTTTCTTCCAGCACCCCTCATCCGGCTCGGCGCTGCGCGCCGATCCACCTTCTCCCACAAGGGGAGAAGGGTCAGGGCCGGCATTGGCTGCCTCAGGCGGCTCCCGGACGGCCAGCGATCATGGCGCGTCGCGCCGACCGGCGCTGCTCGACGGCGTCGGCAAGGCCGTGCAGCACCGTTTCGGTGGTTTCCCAGTCGATACAGCCGTCGGTGATGCTCTGGCCATAGACGAGCGGCTTGCCGGGCACGACGTCCTGCCGGCCGGCGACGAGGTTGCTCTCGATCATGATGCCGATGATGCGCTCGTCGCCTGCCGCGATCTGGCCCGCCACGTCAGCCGCCACCAGCGGCTGGTTTTCCGGCTTCTTGTTGCTGTTGGCATGACTGACGTCGATCATCAGCCGAGGTGCCACGCCGATCCGGCCGAGCTCAGCGGAGGCAGCAGCTATGCTTGCCGCGTCGTAGTTGGGCACAATGCCGCCGCGCAGGATGACGTGGCAGTCCTCGTTGCCGGTGGTCGTCGCGATGGCGCTGCGCCCACCTTTCGTCACCGCCATGAAATGGTGCGGCTGGGCGGCGGATTTCACGGCCTCGGCCGCGATCCGCAAATTGCCGTCGGTGCCGTTCTTGAAGCCGACCGGGCAGGACAGGCCTGATGCGAGTTCGCGGTGGATCTGGCTCTCGGTCGTGCGCGCGCCGATCGCTCCCCAGGCGACGAGGTCGGCAATATATTGCGGGGTGGCCATGTCGAGGAATTCCGTCGCCGCCGGCAGGCCGAGATTGTTGACGGCGGAGAGCACGTTGCGTGCCATCCTCAGGCCCTTGTCAATGTTGAAGCTGCCGTCGAGGTCGGGATCGTTGATCAGGCCCTTCCAGCCGACCGTCGTGCGCGGCTTCTCGAAATAAACCCGCATCACGATCTCCAGCCGGTCCGACAGGCTTTCACGCAGCGATGCCAAACGGCTGGCATAGTCTACGGCAGCGGCCGGGTCGTGGATCGAACAGGGGCCGACGACAACCACCAGCCGGTCGTCGGCGCGGGTCAGCACGGCGTGGATGGCATTGCGTGATGCGGCAACGGTGCGCGTCGCCGTCAGCGTGCGCGGTATTTCCCGCATCACCTCGTCGGGTGTGCTCAGTTCTCTGATTTCCTTGACCCGAAGATCGTCTGTGGTCGTCAACACGGCTTACGCTCCTGATTGGGGAGACCTGCCGGCTGAAACAAAAAAGCCGCCAGGTCTGGCGGCTGTTCGGATATTGTTGCTGCAATCTTCAGATCGAGCGCAATCCTCCCGCCGCCAGCGAGCTCATAAAGTACCAATATGTGGCGGTCAGGTTGATCATGAGGGCTGATATAGTCGATGCGGATGCGCTTGTCACGTGCCTGGTGAGGAGGAGGTTTACTCCAGCCCATTCGCGATTGGCTGAAGCCCCCCGAACTTCGTCATCCTCGGGTCTGCGCCGCGTCGCTGCGCTCCTTGCTCCGCCCGTGGATGACGAAGCGTTCCGCTAGACTTGCCGGCGTTATTCCGGCGACGACCCGGCGACGCTCTGGTCGTAATCGACCAGCGACCCGGTCATGACGCCGGACTGCGGGCTGATCATATAGCTGATCAGCCGGGCAAGCTGTGCTGGCTTCACCAATTGACCCATCGGCTGCGCGGCCTCGGCCCTTTCCAGCCAGTCGTCCGGGGCGTCGTGCCATTTCTTCTGCACGATCGCCTCGCCCTCGGTGTCCATCCAGCCGGGCAGCACCGCATTGCAGCGGATGCGATTGCCGCGATAGGCATTGGCGACATTCTTGGTGAGTGTCGCCAGCGCTCCCTTGCTTGACGAATAAGGCGCCAGGAACGACTGGCCGCAATGCGCCGACATCGACAGCACGTTGACGATCGAGCCCGGTGCCTGGCGCGCCAGCAAATGCGCCACCACGCCCTGCATCAGGAAAAACGGGCCCCGCACATTGGTCTGGAATATCTGGTCGAACAGATCCTCGGAGGTCTCGACCAGCGAGCCGCGAGCCGAGGTGGCAGCGGCGTTGACCAGCGCGTTGACGGAACCAAAATGGCCAATCGCCGTTTCGACCGCACGCTTGCAGTCGGCCACTTTTGAGACGTCGGCGCTGATGAAGATGGCATCGACGCCTGCCCCCTTGAGGATGGCGACAGCCTTGTCGCCCTTCTCCTGCGAGCGGCCGATCAGTGCCAGCGCCCGGCAGCCCTCATCGGCCAGCGCTTCGGCGACGGCAAAGCCGATGCCTTGTGCGCCGCCGGTGACGATGGCGCGTGTTTCGGAATTGCGACCGGCTGAACCGTTCATCGCCTTGCTCCGTTGCTTGATAGTCAGATTGTTTTGTCGAGGCGGATGGTCTTGCCTTCCTTGGCCGATTTCAGCGCCGCATCCGCCAGCCTGAGCGCCACCAGCCCGTCCTTGCCGCTCGGCGTCGCCTTCTTGCCTGACGTCGCTGCCGCGATGAAGGCAGCGATCTCGTTGGCATAGGCGTCGAGATAACGGGTCATGAAGAAATCGTGCAGCGGCGGCCGCGTATAGCCCTTCTCATTGGCCAGTTCGATCGACACCGGCCGCTGGTTCTCGGCCGCAATCATGCCTTTCGAGCCATGCACCTCGATGCGCTGGTCGTAGCCGTAGGTGGCGCGGCGCGAGTTGGAAATGACGCATTGCTTGCCGGAGGCAGTTTCGAGGATGACGCTGACGCTGTCGAAGTCGCCGGCCTCGCCGATCTTCTTGTCGATCAGCACCGAAGCGTGAGCGCTGACCGCCACCGGCTCCTCGCCGAGCAGGAAGCGCGCCATGTCGAAATCATGAATGGTCATGTCGCGGAAGATGCCGCCCGAGCGGCCGATATAGTCGAGCGGCGGCGGGCCGGGATCGCGCGAGGTGATTGTCACCATTTCGACAGTGCCGATGGCGCCGTCGTCGATCGCCTTGCGCACGGCGGCAAAATGCGGATCGAAGCGGCGGTTGAAGCCGACCATCAGGGTGGCGCCGGCCTTGTCGACGACGGCCAGGCATTGTTCCACTCTGCCGGCGTCGAGATCGATCGGCTTTTCGCAGAAAATCGCCTTGCCCGCCTTGGCGAAGCGTTCGATCAGGTCGGCATGAGTGTCGGTCGGCGTGCAGATGACGACCGCGTCGATATCGCCGGCCTTCTCGATGGCATCGATGCTGCGCACTTCGGCGTCATAGGCAGAGGCCAGATCGGTCGCCGCCTTCTCGAAGGCGTCGGCAACCGCAACCAGCCTGGCCTGCGGATTGGAACCAACGGCGCGAGCATGGACCTTGCCGATACGGCCGGCACCGAGAAGAGCAAAGCGAAGAGGCATGAAGAATTTTCCTTTAAAGATGGTTCGGAGGGGGGCGTCAGCACCTGTGGCTCGGCGTTGGCCGTTACGCCGCAAGTTCCGCCTGCCCGGTCTTGGCACCGGTGATGTAGGAGACGATATCGTTGCCGTCGGTGTCCTGCTTGCGCAAATTGGCGACGATGCGGCCGCGCCGGAAAACGACGATGCGGTCGACCAGGTCGAACACCTGGCGCATGTTGTGAGAGATCAGGATCAGCGGTTCGCCATTCTCCTTCAGCGTGCGGATGATGTTTTCGACCTGCATCGTCTCCTGCACGCCGAGTGCCGCCGTCGGCTCATCCATGATGATGAGCTTGGAGGCGAAGGTTGCGGTTCTGGCAATTGCCACGCACTGGCGCTGGCCGCCCGACATATGGCGGATGGTGTTGGAAAGATTGGGGATCTTGACCGCCGTGCGGACCAAGGCTGCCTCGGTCGCCTTGCGCATGAACTTGCGATCGAGGATCGAGAAGGGCCCGAGATTGAACAGCACCCGCTCGCGGCCGAGGAACAGGTTCGACGGCACGTCGAGGTCGTCGGCGAGCGCGAGGTTCTGGAACACCGTCTCGATGCCTGCCTCGCGGGCTTCGATGGGGCCGGCAAAATTCACTTCCTTGCCGTCGAACCACATCCTGCCACTGGTGCGCTGCTCGACGCCGGTGATCTGGCGTACGAAGGTCGATTTGCCGGCGCCGTTGTCGCCCATGATGGCGACATGCTCGCCCTTGCGCAGCTCGAAGTTGGCACCCTCCAGCGCATGGACGCCGCCATAATACTTGGTCAGGTTTTCGGTCTTCAGGACGATGTCCGACATGATCAAGCCCTCATTGCCCGCAGGCGTTGGCGCCACTGGTCGAGAACGACTGCGCCGACGATGATCACGCCTTTGACCATCTCCTGATAATAGGCGTCGAGGCGCAGAAAGGTGAAGCCGGAGATGATCACGCCGAAGATCAGCGAGCCGATCACCGTTCCGATGATCGAGCCGCGGCCGCCCGACAGCGAGACACCGCCGATAACCGCCATGGCGATCGCATCGAGCTCGTACATTACACCCATGCCGGCTTGGGCGGTGAGATTCTTCGAGCTCAGCACCACGGCGGCGAGCGCGGCGAGGACGCCGGCAATGACGTAGACGAGGATCTTGTGGTTGGCGATGTTGATGCCGGACATGCGCGCGGCGTCCTCATTGGAGCCGATCGCATAGCAGTGCTTGCCATATTTGGTGTAACTCAGGATCAGCTGGAACAGCACTGCGAGCGATATGAAAATGATGACCGGCATCAGCCCCTTGCCGATGGCGGCGAAACTCTCGGTCGGAAACGAGATCGGCTGCCCCTTTGACCACCATTTGGCGATGCCGCGCGCGGTGACCATCATGCCGAGCGTGGCGATGAACGGTGGGATGCGCGTGTAGGCGATCAAAGCGCCGTTGACCAGGCCGGCCAGCAGGCCGCAGCCGATCGCGACCAGCACGGGCACGATCACCGGCAGGTCGGTCCAGCCCTGGGCGATGAACATCGCCTTGGGGTTCGGGTTGCCGTTGACCGTCGCTACCTGGGCGAAGCTCATGGCTATCATCGCCGTGGCGCCGACGATCGAACCTGAGGACAGGTCGATGCCGCCGGTAATGATCACCTGCGTCACGCCGATGGCAATAATGCCGACGATCGACACCTGCAGGATGATGATCTGCAGGCGCGCTTCGTTGAAGATCGCATCGATATTGTCGCGGGTATTGAAAAGGAAGCTGTCGCCCAGGAAAACCCGGCCGATCAGCTCGAAAGCGCCGACCAGGATGACGAGCGCCAGGAAGACGTTGAATTCGGCCGGCCATGCGCGCCGTTTCGCATCATAGCTGAGCCCGCCGACGCCGTGAGATGTCTGTGCCAATCGTGCTTCCTCCGTCAGCCACGGTCTCCACTCGGCGCTGTTCAGGCCGAGAGGGAAAAGCAGAGCGGCGCTGTCTTACTTTGGCGCGCCGCTCCGTATCGGACAGGTCCGCCTCAGTTCTTCTTCAGGAACTTGTCGATATTTGCCGGCGTGACCAGCTGGAACGGGATGTAGACCTTGTGCTCGACCTTCTCGCCCTTCGCCAGCTTGAGCGCCGCGTCAAGCGCGCCGGCACCCTGGCCGGCCGCGTCCTGGAACACCGTCGCATCGAGGTCGCCCGCCTGCATCGCGGCAAGCGCATCCTGGGTAGCGTCGACCCCGCCGACGACAACCGACTTCATGTCGATGTTGGCGGCCTTCATCGCCTGGATGGCGCCGATGGCGCTTTCGTCATTATTGGCGATGACGCCGTCGAACGGCTTGCCGGTCGACAGCCAGTTGGTCATCAGGTTCTGCGCTTCTTCGCGCTTCCAGTTCGACGTCTGCTTGTCGATGATCTTGATGAAGCTGCACTCCGGCGTGGCGATCACGTCGTCAATGTCCTTGGTGCGCTGCACCGCTGCCTGGTTCGACAGCTCGCCCATGATCACATAGACGTTGGCTTCAGTCTTGCCGGCCTCCTTGAAGAGGCGGCAGACCTCCTTGGTCTCGAGCGTGCCGGAATCGGCTTCGTTCGAGGCGACGAAGGCCTGGTTTTCGGGCAGCTTGTCGACGTTGACCGGCTCGCGATTGACATAGACCAGTGGAATCTTGGCAGCGGCGGCTGCGTCCGACATTGCCTGGGTCGCCGAGGTGTCGACCGGGTTGACGATGATGGCGTCGACGCCTGAGGCGGCGAAGTTCTTGATCTGGTCGAGTTGCTTGGCGACGTCGTTCTGCGCATCCTCCACCTGCAGCTCGACGCCGTCCATGCCTTTAGCCTGTTCAATCATGCCATTGCGCAGCACGGTGAGAAAATTGTCGTCGAACAACGCCATCGAGACGCCGATCTTGGCGGCAAAGGCGGACGAACTCATCAGCGCCGCGAAAGCGACGCCCAAAAGCAGTTTCTTCATTTTATTTCTCCTCCACATTGGTGTCCGGCTGCACCGATCTACCCGGAATCCCCGATCTCGCAGGGAATTCTCTCCCGATTGCCATTTTTGGTTCCAGAGGCATTTGCCTGAAACAGATCTTCCGGAACGAAAGAACCAAAATGCTCAGATGGTGAAATATTTATTCCATTTCGCGTGGGCGTCAAGCGAGATTTCGCCATGAGGAATGGATTTTCGGCATTTCGAGCGCTTTTGGACGGACGCTCAGGCAAGCGAGGCCTGGAAGCATTCTGATAGATTACATCATGTCTGCCGCCGATGACCGCGACGTCAGATGTTTTCTGGCAGATAAATGTCGAAGGGCAGAAAGGTCTGGCCCGGCGCATTCGCAGCGCCGGTCTCAATGGCATGCGCCATCAGCCCGACAAGCTCGCGGCAAAGCGCCGCCAGTGGCGTCGAGATCACCATGGTCAGGAAATTATCCGCCAGCGCCGCGCGGGAGTCGGGCGTGATCTCGTTGCAGACGACCGCCGGCATCTCAGCCGGCTTTGCCTCCCTCAGCGCCGAGATCGCGCCTTCCATGCCGCCACCGGCGACATAGCAACCGGCGAGATCAGGGTGGCGGGCCAGAAGCTCGATCATTGCATCATGCGTGATCTGGTTCGCTTCCAGATTGACCAACGTCTCGAGGAGAGTGAATTCCGGCGCCTGCTCTCGAAAGAAGGAGCGAAAACCGATCTCGCGAAGCTCATGGCCATGGAAGCGATGGCTGCCGACGAAGAGGGCAACCTTGCCAGGTCTCTTCGCGGCCTTCGAGATCATCCAGGCAGCGGTGCGGCCGACCTTGCGATTGTCCAGGCCAACATAGCCCTCGCGAATACCGGACGCAAAGTCGGAAAGCAGGGAGAACACCGGTACGCCATTGGCTTTGAGAGCCTCGACGGCGACCGTCAGCGTCGGGTGATCAGGCCCGACCAGGGCGACGGCCCTGGATTTGGCGGCCAGCTTGCGCATCCGCTCGACGATCTCGTCCGGCGCCAGCGAAGCGGCGAAGTCGATGGTGGCCACGCCGCGAAAGCGCGGCGACTGCGATACCGCCAGTTCAAGCTCGCGGGCAAATTCGCTGTAGAAGACGTCCTCCCGCCTCAACAGCAGGAACCCGAGCCGGTATTCGGGCAATTCATGGCGCATCCGCTGCTTGATCAATCCGGCTGCGTGATAGCCGATGCTGGTCGCGGCCTCATAGACGCGGCGCGCGGTTTCCTCGCGCACCGGCAAGCGGTTGTTCAGCACCCGGTCGACGGTGGCAACGCTGACCCCCGAAATGCGCGCCAGGTCGGTGATCGTCGGCCGTTTCGCCATCGCTGCCTCATTCCACTGTTTGGCCCTTTTACACCATTCTGATGGAAAATGATAGAAACTATCTTTGTGATATTGAGCCTATCAGGGCTCGGCGTTATTTTGAACGCTGACCGAATATGATCGAGGCCTCCGCCATGGTGGATATTGGACTCCGAACCGGGAATACGAGCTCCGCAGCAGCGTCCCGACGCGACTACAGCCTGATCGGCCGCGACGCGAAGCTTGCCGTCGAGAGCGGGCTGGCGGCGGCCGAGTGGTATCACACCGACGTGCCGCGCAAGCAGATGAAGGAGCTGATGCAGCGCTCCGACGGCCCGGCGATCCGCGACACCATCATCTGGCTCGGCACCATGATCCTCAGCGGCGCCGGCGCCGCCTGGTTCTGGGGCAGCTGGTGGTGCGTGCCGTTCTTCTTCGTCTACGGCGTCCTCTACGGTTCCTCCACCGACTCACGCTGGCACGAATGCGGCCACGGCACCGCTTTCAGGACGCAGTGGATGAACGACGTGGTCTATCAGGTCGCCTGCTTCATGATCATGCGCAACCCGGTGACCTGGCGCTGGAGCCACACGCGACATCATACCGATACCATCATAGTCGGCCGCGATCCGGAGATCTCGGTGATGCGTCCGCCCGATCTGCTGCGCGTGGTGCTCAACTTCGTCGGCATTCTCGACGCCTGGCATGCGATGAGCGACATGCTGCGCAATGCAGCCGGTATCGTCAGTCCGGCCGAAAGAACCTTCATTCCCGACCAGGAGCAGCCGAAGGCAATTCGCATTGCCCGCATCTGGACGACAATCTATGCCGCGACCATTGCGCTGGCGCTCTATACCGGCTCGTTCCTGCCGCTGATGCTGGTCGGTCTGCCCAGGCTTTACGGTGCCTGGCACCATGTCATGGTCGGCCTGCTGCAGCATGGCGGCCTGGCTGAAAACGTCACCGATCACCGGCTCAACAGCCGCACCGTCTACATGAACCCGATAAGCCGCTTCATCTACTGGAACATGAACTACCACGTCGAGCATCACATGTTTCCCATGGTGCCCTATCACGCGCTGCCCAGGCTGCACGAACTGATCAAGCACGATCTGCCGGCGCCGACACCATCCATCCTGGCCGGCTACCGCGAGATGATACCGGCTTTCCTGCGCCAGCTGCGCAATGAGGATTATTTCATCAAGCGCGAACTGCCGCCGACGGCGCGGCCCTATCGCGAGGATTTCCACAGCGATAACGCTGCTGTTGCGGTGGCTGCTGAATGACAAGCCCATGCCAACGCACCAAACATCGAGGGACCCGTAAATGAGCGACTGGGTCGAGGCCTGTGACGCCGAGGACATCGACGAAGAAGACGTGATGCGCTTCGACCATGGCGGCCGCACCTTTGCCATCTATCGCAGCCCCGACGACGGGTATTTCGCCACCGACGGGCTTTGCACGCATGAGAAGGTGCATCTGGCGGACGGGCTGGTCATGGACGACGTCATCGAGTGCCCGAAGCATAATGGCCGCTTCAACTACAAGACAGGGGCTGCCAGGGGCGCGCCGGTCTGCGTCGATCTAAGAACTTATCCGGTCAAAGTCGACGCCGGCAAAGTCCTTGTCCGGATCGGTTGATGATGACGAAGGGAATGGTCATCATCGGCGCCGGCGAATGCGGCGGGCGCGCCGCCCTTGCGCTGCGCGAGCTCGGCTATGATGGCCCGGTGACGCTGGTCGGCGACGAGCCGCATCTGCCCTATGAGCGCCCGCCGCTGTCGAAAGACGCGATGGTTGCCGACGCGCCCCTCATCAAGGCGATCGCCAGTGAGGCGGTTCTGGCCGAAAGATCGATCAGGCATATCCATTCGGTCCAGGCGGTGGCGATCGTGCCCGGGGGGGCAGTGGTGGGGCGCGGGGGCGGGTGCGCCCGGGGCGACGCCAAGCAGCAGCGGGGGGCCGGGTGGGTGGCGGCCCACCGGCCGCAGGCGGGGCGGTGGGGGGGGGCCGGGGCGCGGCGCCGGCGGCGGCCGCCCCCCCCCACGGTTCCGCCCTGGCCTACGACAAGCTCCTGCTGGCGACCGGTTCGGTGCCGCGCAAGCTGCCTCTGCCGGGCCTTGGCGGGCGCTGCGTCTACCTCCGGACCTTCAACGACGCGCTGGCCATTCGCGCCCATCTCAGCGCCGGAAATCGCATCGCCATAGTCGGCGGCGGCTTCATCGGGCTTGAGCTTGCCGCGGCGGCACGCAGACTGGGTGCCGCGGTCACCATCATCGAGGCGCAGCCGCGCATCTTGATGCGCGGCGTGCCAGCCGAGATCGCTGAGGTCATCCATCAGGCGCATGAAGCGGAAGGCGTGAAAATCCTGTGCGGCGAGGGCATCGCCGCCATTGCCGATGATGGCGCCGAAGTGCGCATCGCGCTCGCCGGTGGACACGACATTGTCGCCGATCTTGCCGTGATCGGCATCGGCGCCGTGCCGGTGACCGGACTTGCCGCGGAGGCGGGGCTGACCGTCGACAATGGTGTCGCCGTCGACGCCGAGCTTCGCACCAGCGACCCGGATATCTTTGCCGCCGGCGATTGCTGTTCGTTTCCGCTCGCCATCTATGGCGGCCGGCGCGTGCGGCTCGAAGCCTGGCGCAACGCACAGGAGCAGGGCGCGCTCGCCGCAAGGAATATGCTTGGCGCCGGCGAGGCCCATGCGGCGGTGCCGTGGTTCTGGTCGGATCAGTACGGCCTGACCTTGCAGATCGCCGGCCTGTCGGACGAAGGCCGCAGCATCGTGCGCCGCGACCTCGGCGACGGCGCCTTCATCCTGTTCCACCTCGCCGAAGACGGCAGGCTGGTTGCGGCAAGCGGCATCGGCGCCGGCAACGCGGTCGCCCGCGACATAAGGCTGGCCGAGATGCTGATTGCGAAGCAGGCAAGGCCGGCGCCGGAAGCGCTGGGCTCGCAGGCGATCAAGCTGAAGTCGCTGCTGGCGGCATGAACGCCGCGCCAAATGTCGAGGTTGGCGCCGCCCCTCATTTGCCTGCCGGCATCTTGTAACTTGTTTCTTGCCGACTCTGCTATGAAGGCAGGTGCGGTGGCGGACGGGAGACCGGAGCATCTTTGGGTGATCGAGCCCGTGGGAGAGCAAGGGTCTTCGTCCGCCGTTCCATCGAACCCGAACAGTCGCCTGGGCCGCAAGCGAAGCCCGATTAGGCAAGGATGGGACAGGATGGAAATCATTGTTGGCATCGACGTTTCCAAGGATCGGCTCGACGTGCATGTTTTGCCGTCGGGCGAGGCGTTCTCGGTGGAGAATGACCACGCCGGGGTGGAGGATCTGGTTCGGCGGCTGGCAGCCCTTTCGCCGACCGTTGTCGGATTGGAGTCGACAGGCAGCTTCGAGAGACTGGCGGTCGCCGCCTTGGCAGGCGCCGGCCTGGCGATTGTCGTGGTCAATCCGGCGCAGGTGCGCGCCTATGCCAATGCACTCGGCAAGCGGGCCAAGACCGACCCGATCGATGCCGCCGTCATTGCCGCTTTCATCGCTGCGACCAAGCCGCAATTGCGGCCATTGCGCGACGCCGAAACCGAGGCCCTGGCCGAGCTCGTCGCCCGCCGGCGTCAGATCGTGCAGATGATCGTGGCGGAGGAGAACCGTGCTCGCACGGTCATCGCGAAACAGGCGCAAAAGAGCATCCAGCGGCTGCTCGTCGCGCTTCGGCGTGAGCTGGCAAGCCTCGATGCGGGCATGGACGATCATATCCGCAAGTCCCCAGTCTGGCGGGTCAACGAAAAGCTGCTTTCCTCCGTGCCGGGTGTCGGTCCTGTCGTTGCCCGCAGCCTGATCGCCGAAATGCCGGAACTGGGCAGCCTCGACCGCCGCCAGATCGCCGCGCTCGCCGGCCTTGCGCCATGGACGAGGCAGTCCGGAAAATGGCGTGGCAAGAGCTTCATTGGCGGTGGCAGGAGCCACGTGCGCGCCGCCCTCTTCATGGCCGCCCTCGTCGCCATCAGGCACAACCCCGTGCTCAAGGCTTTCCGCGACCGCCTGGTCGAGGCCGGCAAGCCGAAGATCGTCGCCGTCGTCGCCACAATGCGCAAGCTTCTCACCATTCTCAACGCTATCGTCCGGGATCAAAAACCGTGGCAAACAGCTTGACAGCCAAGACAGTCGCTCTCCCCGTATAGTGACGGGGAGAAGGGGCTGTCACGAGCGTTGGCGCCCTTTCTGCGGCATTCGAGATTGGCGAAACCATCGGCGCAGGCTTCTTTCTCCCCGTCACTAAACGGGGAGAAATGCCCGGCAGGGCAATGAGGGGCGGCGCCAACGCCCAAAAGTGGGTGAAACCTGAATCTCGACGCTCGCCTTAAAACAGCGCTTTCAGCTCCGGCAGCTTGTCGTTGACCAGCCAGCCATAGTAATTTTCCTCGGGCAGCTTTTCCGGCTCGCCCGCAGCGCGGCGCTTGTCGTTCTCGGCCTTCAGCGCATAGGCGCGCTGTTCGGGATTGCCGACATTGTAGAGCGTCGACGTGATGCCGGGATTGCCTGAGATGTCGAAGCCGGCAATGCTTCTATAGGCGTCGATCGATTTCCGGATTGTTGCCGCGACATAAGGCAGTGTCAGGTCAGGGTCCATGATGGTCTTGTAGACTGCATTGGGGTCGCCGACGTCGAGTTCCGGCAGGCCGGAAACCTCGTGCACGAGGTCGCTCATTTGCAGCGCCGTCAGCGGATTGAGCTGGCCAAGGCCAAAAGTCTGCCCGGCATAATAAGGCTGGAAGAAAGTGGCGCCTAAGCGGTCGTTGGGAAAGCTCTCGCCGTCGACGGTCTTGCCGCGGAACGACCGGTTCCACACCTGTTCGCGGCACTCCCAAAGATCGTAGCTGTCGGACTTCCCTGCGCATTTCGCAAATTGCGGCCGCTGCACGAAATCGGAGATGTCCTCGCCATCATAGGCAAAGGAGAGCTTGCTCGACAGATACGAAATCGCCTTGACGTAGTAGGTCTGCAGCCGGTCGTAGGCATCGACATTGTAGGTGTGCTCGCCGACGATGGCGCCGACGATATGCATTGGGTCGATGCCATAGGCCGCGGCTGCCTGCTTGATCTTGCCGCGCAGCTCGGCATCGTTCTGGAGCAGCGCAAAGACTTTGCGGTATTTCGCCTGGAAGGTGGTGTTGGTCGCCTGGGTGCGCCGGCTCGAAGCGCCCGGTATGTCGGGCTGCTCGGTGTTGCGGTTGCCCGGCGGCACCATCGTTGCCGCTTGCGCGGCGAACATGGCTGCCGCCAGCGTCAGCCCCAAAATGACGAGGATCAGTTTTTTCATGCGCCGCCGCCCAAATAGTCGCCGGCAAACTAGGTAATGCTCCACCGGGAGTCGAGAGACGCCTGCACCCGACGGGACGAAAGCTTGCCGGATGCTTCCATTTGGCCACACATCGGGAATGCTGGGCCAAATTGGGGAGGCCGGGAGCAATTCCCCGACCCTCTTCGAGAATGGAGCGTCTCCTACAGGATGAAACGCGACAAGTCCGTGTTTCTGGAGAGGTCGCCGACATGCTTCTCGACATAGGCGGCATCGATGGTCACCGAGGTGCCGTTACGGTCCGGCGCGTCATAGGAGATGTCGTCAAGCACCCGCTCCATCACCGTCTGCAGCCGCCTGGCGCCAATGTTCTCGACGCTGGCGTTGAGATCCACGGCGATGCCGGCCAGCGAATCGATCGCGTCATCGGTGAAGACCAGGTCGACGCCTTCGGTCTTCATCAGCGCGATATACTGCTTGATCAGGCTGGCTTCGGTCTCGGTGAGGATGCGGACGAAATCGTCCTTCTCCAGCGCCCGCAGCTCGACGCGGATCGGCAGGCGGCCCTGCAATTCCGGCAGCAGGTCGGAGGGCTTGGCGACGTGGAACGCACCCGAGGCGATGAACAGGATGTGGTCGGTCTTCACCGGTCCATATTTGGTCGCAACCGTGGTGCCTTCGACCAGCGGCAGCAGGTCGCGCTGCACACCTTCACGCGAAACACCGGCACCGATGCCGCCTTCGCGCGAGGCGATCTTGTCGATCTCGTCAAGGAAGACGATGCCGTCATTCTCGGTCGATTCGAGTGCCCTGCGCACCACTTCGTCCTGATCGAGCAGCTTGTCGGACTCGTCGCTGATCAACAGCCCGTAGGACTCCTTGACCGTCGTCTTGCGCAACTTGGTCTTCTTGCCGCCCATCGCCTTCGACAGCATGTCGTTGATGTTGAGCACGCCGATATTGGCGCCCGGCATGCCGGGGATCTCGAAACCGGGCATGCCGCCATTGCCGGTATCGGCCACTTCGATCTCGATCTCCTTGTCGTCGAGCTCGCCGTCGCGCAGCTTCTTGCGGAAACTGTCACGGGTGGCCGGGCTCGCCGTCTTGCCGACGAGCGCTTCGAGCACCCGTTCCTCGGCGTTGATGTGGGCACGCGCCTTAACGTCCTCGCGCATCTTCTCCCGCACCAGCCCGATGGCGATCTCGACCAGATCGCGGATGATCTGCTCGACATCGCGGCCGACATAACCGACCTCGGTGAACTTGGTGGCTTCGACCTTGACGAAAGGCGCACCGGCAAGGCGTGCCAGGCGGCGTGAAATCTCGGTCTTGCCGACACCGGTCGGGCCGATCATCAGGATGTTCTTCGGCATCACCTCTTCGCGCATCTGGCCCTCGAGCTGCTGGCGGCGCCAACGGTTGCGCAAGGCAATCGCCACGGCACGCTTGGCGTCTTTCTGGCCGATGATGAAGCGGTCGAGTTCCGAAACGATTTCGCGGGGAGAGAAGGTGCTCATGTCACTAAATTCCACTTTGCCACTGCCGAATGGACTCGAACGGATGCAGCAGCATGATCACGTTGAGTGTCAGATTGTCCCGGATGAGATAGCCGACACCGAATTCGAAGATGAGGGCGAGGGTCACGATCACCCATATAGGAAGCCTTCGCGCCATGACAAACCCCAGCACCATAGCCAGCGTGTCGGACACCGAATTGATGATGCTGTCGCCATAATAGTCGAGCGAGATCGTGCCGGCGCGATAGCGGTCGATGATGAAAGGGCTGTTCTCGAGCAACTCCCAGCCGCCCTCTATCACCACCGCAAAGGCCAGCCTGAGCCCGATCGGCGAGCGCGGGAAAAGGAACCACGCCAGCGCATAGAACAGGAAACCGTGAATGATGTGCGAGAAGCTGTACCAGTCGGAAATATGCTGGGAATTCTCGGAGCTCTGCACAATGCCGTGCCACAGCTTGACATAGCCGCAGGTACAGATCGGCGTCCGCCCCATGCCGTAGAGGACCCCGGCCTGGAAGATGACCAGGCCGAGAACCAGCAGAAGCCCCATTCGCCAGCTGTCTTCGTAGGCCGAGACGGTTTTGTCGCTGGATACGCTCATGCTGCTATTGCCCCTCTTTTGCCTCACCCTGTCCGGCGTCGCCCTCTGGGGCATCAATCGCCATCAGCACGGCATCGCCATATTCCGACTTCCTGCGATCGATAGCCCTGAAACCGGCCTTTTCATAGGCACGGATAGCCCGTGCATTGGCGGGGTCCGGGTCGATGATGACGCGCGGCGTACCTTCCTCGAAAAGCTGCTCGACGAACTGCCGGACGATCGCCGAGCCGTGGCCGACCCCGACAAGCCCCGGCACGCCGATCGACAGATCGATGCCGAGCGTGCCGAACGGCTGGTCGCTATAGGGATGGCCGTCCTCCAGATGCGGATCGTAGCTCTGCAAATAGCCGATGGGCTTTCCGTCGAGCTCGATAATCAGCGGCTCGACCGAAATGCTGTCGATATGCTCGCGGATCTCCGCAATCTCGGTCTCTGGGTCGTTCCACCATTCGGCGACATGCGGCTCGGCAAGCCAGCCGGCGATCATCGGCAGGTCCCTCTGGATCACCGGCCGAAAACCATAGCGGAGGCTCCGCTCAGGCGGCATCGAGGGTTTCGACGACGAAGTTGTTGTTTGTGTAGACGCAAATGTCTGACGCGATCTGCATCGCCTTGCGGGCGATGTCCTCTGCGCCCTTGTCGCTGTCCATCAAAGCGCGTGCCGCTGCCAGCGCGTAATTGCCGCCGGAGCCGATGGCCATGACGCCAAATTCGGGCTCCAGCACGTCGCCGGTGCCGGTCAGCGCCAGCGACACCGACTTGTCGGCCACCAGCATCATTGCTTCCAGCCGGCGCAAATAACGGTCGGTGCGCCAGTCCTTGGCGAGCTCGACGCAGGCACGTGTTAGCTGGTCGGGATATTGTTCGAGCTTGGCTTCGAGCCGCTCCAGCAGCGTGAAGGCATCGGCGGTGGCCCCGGCGAAGCCGGCAATGACGTTGCCGCTTTTGCCGATGCGGCGCACCTTCTTGGCGTTGCCCTTCATGATGGTCTGGCCGAGGCTGACCTGGCCGTCGCCGGCGATCACCACCTTGCCGCCCTTGCGCACGGTCAGGATGGTCGTGGCATGCATGGTCAGTTCATTCGACATTTTCTGCTCCGATCAGCACCGATCCCATCGAGGCGATCGGCGCGTTACGAGTGACTTGATCGGCCATATGTATGCATAGGCCGGATGATTGCAAACCGGCCATCCGCCGGGCCGGACTGTGCTCCGCAGCGGTAACTGGCAATCGCCGGATCATGCTGCTAGAAGGCTTTCGTTTTCAGGCATGTGAACGCCTGAACCGTGCAAATCTGAGACAAGGATGAGGTCATGGCGCCCCGTTCCGCCGAGATAAGCCGCAAGACCAGGGAAACCGACATCGCCGTGTCGGTTCAGGTCGACGGCTCGGGCAAATCCGACATTTCGACGGGCGTCGGCTTCTTCGACCATATGCTGGACCAGTTGTCGCGCCATTCGCTGATCGACATGACCGTGAAGGCCAAGGGCGACCTGCACATAGACGACCACCACTCGGTCGAGGATACGGGCATCGCGCTCGGCCAGGCGCTGGCCAAGGCGTTGGGCGAGCGGCGCGGCATCATGCGCTACGCTTCGATCGATCTCGCCATGGACGAGACACTGACGCGGGCGGCAATCGATGTCTCCGGCCGGCCTTTTCTGGTCTGGAATGTTTCGTTCTCGTCGCCGAAGATCGGTACGTTCGATACCGAGCTGGTGCGCGAATTCTTCCACGCGCTGGCGCAGAATGCCGGCATCACGCTTCATGTCACCAATCATTACGGCGCCAACAACCACCACATCGCCGAGACCTGCTTCAAGGCCGTGGCGCGTGTGTTGCGTTCGGCGCTTGAGCGCGACCCGCGCCAGCCGGACGCGGTTCCCTCCACCAAGGGATCCCTGAAAGGATAGTCATGGCCATCTATGTCGTGATGAAGCCGCCAGGCCGCAGCGAAAGCGTGGACACTACCTTTATCCGTGACGGCTTTGCCTGGCTCGGCTTCCTGGTGCCGCCGCTGTGGCTGGCCTGGCACCGGCTGTGGGTCGAGGCGGCATTGGCGTTTGTCGCCATGGGCCTGCTCTCGATGCTAGGCGAAAGGCTGGACCTGGAAACAACCGGCTCGCTTTTATCCCTGCTTGTCATGCTCTTTGTCGGACTGGAAGGGCAGGGCTTGCGGATCGCAGCCCTGCGCCGTCGCGGCTGGCATGAATGGGGCGTGGTCGAGGCCGACAGGCTCGACGACGCAGACCTCCGCTATGCATTGGAAGCCGATGCTCAGTCGGATGAACAACCGACGGTGCAACGCATCGTCCCAGACGCAGCACATGCCCGGTCGGCGCAGATGGGCCTGGCGCTGGGGCTGAACCATATTCCGGGAAAGCCCTGAGATGAGGGTAGCGATCATCGATTACGGGTCGGGCAATCTGCGCTCGGCCACCAAGGCCTTCGAGCGTGCCGCGCATGAAGCCGGTATTGCCGCCGCGATCGAACTCACCGCCGATGCCGAGCGGGTCAGGACCGCCGACCGCATCGTCCTGCCCGGCGTCGGTGCCTATGCTGATTGCGCCGCTGGACTGCGTGCGGTCGCCGGCATGTGGGAAGCGGTCGAGGAGGTGGCGATCGCCAAGGCTCGGCCGTTCCTCGGCATCTGCGTCGGCATGCAGCTGATGTCGGAGCGAGGCCTGGAAAAGACCGTCACAAAGGGCTTTGGCTGGGTCGCCGGCGACGTCAAGGAGATCACGCCGGCCGATCCGACACTGAAGATCCCGCAGATCGGCTGGAACACGATTGACCTGAAGCGCAAGCATCCGCTGTTTTCCGGCATTGCGACGGGTGGCAAGGGACTGCACGCCTATTTCGTCCACTCCTACCATCTCGATGCACGGAAGGAGGATGAGGTGCTGGCGGTTGCCGACTATGGCGGCCCGGTAACGGCCGCTGTCGCTCGCGACAACCTCGCCGGAACGCAATTCCACCCCGAGAAGAGCCAGGCGCTGGGCCTGGCGCTGATCACCAATTTCCTAGGCTGGAGGCCCTGAACCATGAGCAAGAAGGGCTATTGGATGGCAATGGTCGATGTCCGCGATCCCGAGATCTACAAGCGATATATCGAGGCCAATGCCGCGGCTTTCGCGAAATACGGCGCGAAGTTCCCGGTGCGCGCCGGGCGGTACACCAGCCCGGAAGGACCGGCAGGCAATCGCCACGTGCTGGTGGAATTCGAATCCTATGAAAAGGCGCTGGAATGCTACGGCTCGCCTGAATACCAGGAGGCGTTGAAGTACAGGCTCGCCGGCTCGACCGGCCACTTTGTCATCGTCGAAGGCGCCTGAAGGTGTTTCTGTTTCCGGCGATAGACCTCAAGGACGGCAAATGCGTGCGCCTCAGGCATGGCGACATGGCGACCGCCACCATCTACAATGACGATCCCGCCGCTCAGGCGCGCGTCTTCGAAGAGCAGGGCTTCGAATGGTTGCACGTCGTCGACCTCAACGGCGCCTTCAAGGGCCAGAGCGTCAACAGTGCCGCGGTCGGCGCCATCCTGAAGGCGACGAGCAATCCGGTGCAGCTCGGCGGCGGCATCCGCACGCTGGCGCAGATCGAGGACTGGCTCGACCGTGGGCTGGCCCGCGTCATTCTTGGCACCGTGGCGGTCCGCGATCCGGATCTGGTCAGGCAGGCCTGCAAGGCATTCCCGGGCAAGATCGCTGTCGGCATCGACGCCAAGGGCGGTAAGGTCGCGGTCGAAGGCTGGGCTGAGGCCTCGAGCCTCGGCGTCATTGAACTGGCGAGGAAATTCGAAGGTGCCGGCGTCGCCGCCATCATCTACACCGATATCGACCGCGACGGTGTGCTGACTGGCATCAACTGGGACGCCACCATCGATCTCGCCGACGCGGTGTCGATCCCGGTTATCGCCTCGGGCGGGCTCGCCTCGATCGCCGACATCGTGCGCATGACCATGCCCGATGCCCGCAAGCTCGAAGGCGCGATCTCCGGCCGCGCCCTCTACGACGGCCGCATCGACCCGGCCGAGGCATTGGCGATCCTGCGTGGCAAACCGATGGCAGGGTGTGAAACGTGAAGGTCTCGATTATCGTTGCTCCCTACGACAGCGGGCACTATCACGAAGGGTGCGGCCAGGGGCCGGACGCCATCGTCGGCGGTGGGCTGGTCGAAGCCCTGACCGTGGCTGGCCATGACGTCGCCGTCGAAGATATCGGCAAGGTCGGAGACGAGCAGGGGCGCGAAATTGCAACCGGCTTCGCCGTCTGCAACGCCGTCGCGACCAAGGTTAACCTCGCCCGCGATGGAGGACGCTTCCCCATTATCCTTGCTGGAAATTGCCTGACCGCCGCCGGTGCGGTTGCCGGCGAAGCGGCGGATTCGATCATCTGGATCGACCAGCATGGCGATCTCAACACGCCGGAGACGTCGGCCTACGGCTTTCTCGACGGCATGGCGCTGGCGGCGACGCTCGGGCTCTGCTGGCATCCGATGGCGGCAGCAATTCCGGGGTTCTGGCCGATAGACCCGGCGCGCTGCATGCTGGTCGATGCCCGCGACCTCGATCCCGACGAAAAGCGACTGCTGGAAACTTTGCCGATCGTGCGCACCGAATGTGCCGGTGCACTCGATATGATCGGAAAGCTCACGGCGACAGGGACTGTGCGGGCGCATCTGCATCTCGACCTGGATGTCCTCGATCCGGATGTGCTGCAGGTGAACCGCTACGCGCACCCGGGCGGCCCGAGTCCGGAACAGCTGCGGCAGCTTGCCTGCGGACTGGCCAGGTCAATCCCGATTGTCGGTGTGACGCTCTCGGCCTACGACCCGGCCTTTGATTCCCAGTCCGAAGTTCCGCCCGTCGTCGGCCAGCTGCTTGTCGACTTTCTTGCGGCGATCGAGAGGATCTGATGCTGAAAGCCCGCGTCATCCCCTGTCTCGACGTCAAGAACGGCCGTGTCGTCAAGGGCGTCAATTTCGTCGACCTGGTCGATGCCGGCGATCCCGTCGAAGCGGCAAAAGCCTATGACGCGGCCGGCGCCGACGAGCTCTGCTTTCTCGACATCACCGCCTCGTCGGAAAACCGCGAGACCATTTTCGATGTCATCGCCCGCACCGCCGAACAATGTTTCATGCCGCTGACCGTTGGCGGTGGCGTCCGTCAGGTCGCCGACATCAGGAAGCTGCTACTGGCCGGCGCCGACAAGGTGTCGATCAACACGGCGGCGGTGAAGACCCCAAATTTTGTCGCCGAGGCTGCCGACAAATTCGGCAACCAGTGCATCGTCGTCGCCATCGATGCCAAGAAAGTGTCCGCTGCGAGCGAGGCTGATCGCTGGGAGATATTCACCCATGGCGGCCGCGAGAAGACCGGCATCGACGCCGTCGAGTTCGCTCGGCGAGTGGTCGACCTCGGCGCCGGCGAGATCCTGCTGACATCGATGGACCGCGACGGCACCAAGGCCGGCTACGATATAGCCCTTACCCGCGCGGTCGCGGATGCCGTACGCGTGCCGGTCATCGCTTCCGGTGGCGTCGGCACGCTCGACCACCTTGTCGAAGGCATTCGCGACGGCCATGCCGGCGCGGTGCTGGCGGCGTCGATCTTCCATTTCGGCACCTACAGCATCGCCGAAGCCAAGCTGCACATGGCTCAGGCCGGACTGCCGATGCGGCTGGACTCGCCGGGTAATCGGTCCTAGAGCCTTTCCGGCTAAGAAGAGGCTGTAAACGCCGTCATGACCGAGTTCTCGCTCTCCGATCTGGAGAAGATTATTGGCGAACGCGCACGTTCCGGCGATCCGGATTCGTGGACGGCCAAGCTCTTTCAGCGTGGCATGAGCAAGGCAGCGCAGAAACTCGGCGAAGAGGCAGTCGAAACGGTGATCGCAGCCGTCAGCGCCGACCGGGACGCGCTTGTTTCGGAAAGCGCCGATCTCATCTATCATTGGCTTGTCGTTCTCGGCATAGCGGACATTCCGCTGAGCGATGTGCTCAACGAGCTTGAACGCCGCACCGGTCGTTCGGGCATCGCCGAAAAGGCGTCTCGGCTGGACCGGGGCTGATCGCTGCGGAGGAACTCGATGGACCAGCTCGCTCCTACCGAGAAGTATTCACCCTATCGTTTCTTCTCGGCCGAGCAATGGTCGCGGTTCCGCGCCGATACGCCGATGACGCTCACCGAGGACGAGGTCCGTCGTCTGCGGTCGCTGAACGATCCGGTCGATCTCCACGAGGTCGAGCGCATCTATCTTTCGATGTCGCGGCTGTTGTCGGCTCATGTCGAAGCCAGTCAACTCCTGTTCAGGCAGCGCCAGGCCTTCTTCAACGCGCTGGACGCGGCCAAGACACCGTTCATCATCGGCATTGCCGGTTCCGTCGCGGTCGGCAAATCGACCACGGCGCGCGTGCTGAAGGAGCTGCTGGCGCGCTGGCCGTCGAGTCCCAAGGTCGACCTGGTCACCACCGATGGTTTCCTGCTGCCGAACGAAGTCCTGCGCCGCAACAATCTGATGGAGCGCAAGGGCTTTCCGGACAGCTACGACGTCGGCGCGCTGCTGCGCTTCCTGTCCGGCATCAAATCGGCGCAGCGCAACGTCCGCGCGCCGGTCTATTCGCACCTGACCTATGACGTCATCCCGGGCGAGTTCCAGACCATCGACCGGCCGGACATCCTGATCTTCGAGGGCATCAACGTCCTGCAGCCGGGCAAGCTGCCGAAGGATGGCAAGATCGTGCCTTTCCTGTCGGATTTCTTCGACTTTGCCATCTACATCGATGCCGAGGAGGCGCTGATCCATCACTGGTATATCGCCCGCTTCATGCGGTTGCGCGAAACCGCCTTCCGCGACCCGGCCTCCTTCTTTCACCGCTATTCGCAACTTTCCGAGGATGCGGCCCGCGCCATCGCCGAGGGCCTGTGGACCAACATCAACCTGAAGAATCTGCGCGAGAATATATTGCCGACCCGCGCCCGAGCCGATCTCATCCTGCGCAAGGGCGCCAACCATCTGGTCGAGGAAGTGGCGCTCAGGAAACTGTGAAATCCCAGGACATTCCTTAAAGTCATCTTAACCCAGTCTTTCTATTGTCGGGCCTGATCTGCGGGCTCGGCAAACAAATGAATGCGCCATTCCTAAACATCGATCGGCCGGCAGCTGACCGCATCGCACGTCCGGGCAGCGGCGGCGCAACGATTGCCCTGATCGTGCCTGTCCACAATGAGGAAGGCGCAATTGCTCCATTCCTGAAGGCGGTATGCGAAAGCACCGCGCCGCTGAAGGACAAAGGCGTTGCCCTCGAGTTCATCTTCGTCAACGACGGCAGCAGCGATACGACGCTCGAAAAGCTGATCGAAGCCCAACAAACCGATCCACGCATCCACGTAATCGACCTTTCACGCAATTTCGGCAAGGAAGCCGCGATGACCGCGGGGCTCGACAGCTGCGATGCCGATGCAGCGATCCCGATGGATGTCGATATGCAGGATCCGCCGCATGTCATTCCGCTGCTTGTGGAAAAGTGGCGCGAGGGTTTTGAGGTTGTTCTGGCCAAGCGAGCCAATCGGTCGAGCGACAGCTTTCTCAAGCAGCGCTCCGCCTCGATGTTCTACCGCGTTCACAACTGGATCGCGCAGCAGAAGATCCCGCACGATGTCGGCGACTTCCGTTTGATCGACCGCCAGGTCATCCAGGCGCTGCGGTCTTTGCCCGAACGCCGTCGTTTCATGAAGGGCCTGTTCGCCTGGGTCGGGTTCCGTACCGCAAGCGTCGAATATGTCCGCGATCAGCGCATCGCCGGCCAGTCGAAATTCTCCGGCTGGAAGCTGTGGAACTTCGCGCTCGAAGGCATCACCAGCTTCTCCACCGCTCCGCTTGAAATCTGGACCTATGTCGGCGCGACGATTTCCGCGCTGTCGTTCCTCTACGGCCTGCTGATCGTCGCCAAGACAATGATCTTTGGCGTTGATGTGCCCGGCTACGCCTCCCTGCTCGTCAGTGTTCTTTTCCTTGGCGGCATCCAGTTACTCGGCATCGGCATCATCGGACAATACCTCGGCAGGGTCTACGCCGAGATCAAGCAGCGTCCGATCTACATCGTGCGCCGCAAATATGAGGGAATGAGCTGATGGAGATCGACGCCTACCGACAGATGGCCGCCACCGAAGACGAGCATTGGTGGTTCTGCGGGCGTCGCGCCATCGCCGAGGCGGTCATTCGCAGCATCGGCCTGCCTGAAAACGCGCGCATCGTCGAGATCGGCGCCGGCACCGGCGGCAACATCCGGATGCTGGAGCAGTTCGGCGCAGTGACGGCAGTCGAGATGAGCGATCTCGCGCGCAGGATTGCCTGGGAAAAGACCGGCCGCGACTTCCTCGCCGGACATCTGCCGGACAACATTCCTGTCGCGCCGCAAAGCTGCGACCTCGTCTGCCTGTTCGACGTGCTGGAACATGTCGCCGAAGACGAGGCGTCGCTTGCCGCGATCCGCCAGATGCTGAAGCCGGGCGGCGGCGTCGTCCTCACGGTGCCAGCACACCAATGGTTGTGGAGCACGCATGATGTTGGGCTGCATCACATGCGGCGCTATTCACGCAATCTGCTGCGTGAACGAATTGAAAAGGCTGGTTTCGCGATCGACCGGCTGAGCTACACAAATGCCGCGCTCTTCCCGGTAGCGGCGCTGGCACGACTGGTGGACAGGTTGCGCAGGCCGGCCTTGCCAGCCGGTCATGCCACGCCGCCGAAACCACTGAATGCGGCGATGAAGGCAGTGTTTTCGGCGGAAGGCCGCATCATACCAAATGCAAACCTGCCCTTCGGCGTTTCGCTGCTGGCGGTGTTCCGCAGGGACAGCGCCGTCGAAACCGCTCGCCTCGACGAGAAATTGGCAGCTTGACCGCGTTATGGGCACCGGCTCGTATCGTCGACTATCGCGCTTTGCGCTGATTGGCATTGCGTCGACGCTGATCTACGCCGTTTGCGCTTTCCTGCTGTCGCGTGGACAGGCGACGGCGGCCCTGCCGGCGGCGCTCACATCGTTTGCGGCCTACGCCGTCGCCGCGCTGTTCTCCTACACCGGCCATAAATATTTCACCTTCACCTCGGGCGGCAGCCACGCGATTGAACTGCCCCGCTTCCTCCTGCTCACCGCTTCCGGCCTCGCCGTCGCGATCGCCCTGCCGGCGCTTTTGACCCAGATGCTCGGCATCCCCGCCGCAGTCCCGATCCTGCTTACCTGCATTGCCGTGCCGGTCATCAACTATGTCGTCCTCGGGCGCTGGGTGTTTCGTGGTCTCTAGCGCGCGACCCCTCAATGAACTGCTGCCCGGCGCCAACCGCTTCTCGCCCTTTGCGGGCGTAGCGGGTGCTCCGTTGCTGCTGGCCTGCCTGGTCGTCACATACGCCGTCTGGCTATCCACCGTTGCAATCCCGACCAATGTCGACGTGTCATGGCTTCTGGTCGTCTGCGACCGCCTGCTTGGCGGAGAGCGGCTCAACACCGACATCGTGGAGACGAACCCACCTTTCTCGATCTGGCTCTACATGCCATTCATGCTCCTGGAAAAGCTCACCGGCATACGTGCGGAATTCTGGCTGACGCTTGGCGTCGTTTGCCTGAGCCTGGCCAGTCTTTTCGGTTCCGTCCGTATTCTCGCGCGCGATGAACCGGTCTACCGGCAGCCCCATGCGCTGTGGGCGGCAGCGGCGGCCCTGTTTTTGATCCTGTGTTTCATGCCGGATCAATTCGGCCAACGCGAGCACTTCGCATTGATTGCCATTCTGCCTTGGGTGGCGTTGCAATGCACACGTCAGCGGAACCTGGATTTCAGCGCGGGCTCGCGCCTGGAGCACATGGTCGCGGGTTTCGGCGCGGCGGTCGTGGTCATGGTCAAGCCGCCCTATTTTGTGCTGGCCTTCATGTTGCCGTCGCTCTGTCTTGCGCTTGAAAGGCGGTCGCTGAGACCGCTCTTCGTCGCAGAGAACCTGGTGGGCGCTGCGATCGTGGCCGCCTATATAGCGTCCATCGCGCTCTTCGACCGCGCTTACGTCAGCGGCGTCCTGCCCTTGGTCAGGGAGGTCTATCTTCCGTTGAGGGCCTCTGCCGCCGATATGCTGGCAAACTGGCCGAAAGTGGTGCTGCTTCTGGCCGCCGCCACCGTGCTTGCGGCCGGCGGCCTGAGAAAGACGAACTGGGACGTCAGGATTCCGCTCCTGACCGCCTTGGGGTTCATTCCGGCCTTCATTGTCATGGGCAAGGGTTGGCCCAATCACGCGCTGCCGATGGTCGTTGTTGCGACACTTGCATTTGGCATCCAGCTTGTGCGGTTCGGCACATTCGGCAGTGCAGGCTTCGTTCGCAAGGGCGCCCTGATCTTCGGCTGCGTGCTGGTGCTGCAAATAGCGGTCAGGGCACAGTACGCGGCGCTGACGACGGATAACGGCCCGATCGCCCGGTCTGTCGCCGCGATCCGCGCAACGGTCGAAACCCCGACCATCATGTCGATTGCCGACCAGATGCAGGTTGCCCATCCCCTCGCCAGGCTGGTCGGCGGCAGGTTCATATCACGCCATCCGAGCGCCTGGGCGGTCTCCAACGCGGACACGCTCGCCCGCGTCACGGGCGATCTCGAACGGAGACCGGAACTTGAAAGCATCCGCGATCGGGTGATCGGCGAAAACGCCGCCGAGATATCAGCGAAGAAGCCCGATATCGTGCTGTCAGGCTCGCCCGCGTGGACTGCCCTGATGCTGCAGGACAAGCGGATCCAGGTCGCCTTGGCCGACTATTGTCTGCTGCACGCCGAGCCGGAAATCACTGTCTATCTGCGTTACACGGCGCCTGCGCCGCTCCAAACCGATTGAGCTGGAGCCCCCGGAAACCCATGACACGGCTGGATCCAATCGCTCCGCTGGACGACATATGGCTCGATCTCGAGAGCCTCGGTGCAACAGCATGAGCGTCTCGAACGACATTGGCGGCTTGAGCCGCTGGCGCGACAGGGATATTGCGGCGTCGCTGCTTCCTAGCCGCAATGTCCTGGCCATTGCCGCAGTCACCGTCTTCTCGATCTTCTGGCAGCGACGTTGGGGGACTGTTCCCGACACTAGCTGGCTGATCACGGTCTGCGAGCGTATGCTGTCCGGTGAGCGGCTTTACTCGCAAATCTACGAGACCAATCCCCCATTCAGCGTCTGGCTCTATCTGCCGCCAGTGGCTGCGGCCAGATTGCTGGGCACCGCCCCGGAAATCCTGGTTGAGGCCTGGACATACCTTGCCGTGCTTATCGGACTTTCGCTCTCGGGCGTGATCGTCAAGCGTGCGGGTTTCACCGAAACTGCATCATTGTTTGCACTGGGGCCAGCGTTTTGCGCAATGTTGGTGGTCTTCCCCGGAAATGCCTTCAGCGAGCGGGAGCATATCGGCATGGCACTTTTTATGCCGCTGCTTGCGCTTCATGCCTGGCGCGCGCGCAGAGATGCAGCTGCCCAACCAGACCCCAGGCTCGCCGTACTCGCCGGCCTGTCGGGCAGCATTCTGCTGCTGGTCAAGCCCTACTATGCGATCATGGTGTTGGCGCCGGCGCTGGTCGTTGCAGTGCGCCGGCGCAGTCTGAAATCGATCTTCGCCCTGGAACACTGGGTCATTGGTGGCATCTGCGTTGTCTATCTCAGCACGGTCACGCTGATCCATCCGGAATTCGTGCGCGACATCTATCCCCTCTTGGCGGACGTTTATGCAAAGATCGGCATCTTTTGGCCGATTGTGATCGGCTACGGTTTCTCGTGGTGTTTCCTTGTCTTCCTGATCTGGTGGCTGTGGCCTGCCAGACGGTTTCCAGAGCTGGCGGCGGTTGCGTTGGCGGCATCGATCGCTGGCATGTTTCCCCTGTTCTACCAAGCCAAAGGCTGGTCTTATCATGCCTATCCCGCGATCTTTTGCGCTGTGGCAGCCATTTTCTGCCTGCTGGCACTGCCCAGGATCGTGCAGCAGCCGTCGAAGCTGTTGACGTTCGTGACGGCTCCTTCGCGAGCTTGGGCATTGGCGGCGGTGGCAATCGCTTTCTTGCCGTATTGGAGCACCCAGAAACCAGGGCCGACGCTGGTTGCCGCAATTCGCGCCGCCACCGATCGGCCGACCGTAGCGTTGGTCAGTTCGGATATTTCCTCGGGACATCCGTTGAACCGTATGATCGATGGGCAGTTCGTTTCGACCCACGTCAGCGATTGGCTTGGAGCGTTCGCACTTTCCCTGTCCCGGCAGGCAGCTCTCTCGGGTGACACCGCCGAAGCCATGCGTTACCAAGCCATCATGGCGCGCTACGTCGAAAGCAAACGCGAAGAGTTCGTGCGTCTGCGCCCGGATATCGTCGTCTTCAAGAAAAACAACACGATGTGGACAAGCCAACTGATGGGGCATTTTGGCTTTGACGCCATCCTGGCGCACTACCGCATTCTTATCGAGGACGAGACCGAGCGCATCTATCTGCGCGACGATTATGTCCGCCCGGGCCCCCGGCCACCCGAACAGCCTATTTCGGCATCGTCACCCGTCGCAGCGTCAGATTGATGCGGCCGCCACTCCTGAGCAATGCCGAGGTCGACGGGTAGATACGGTCGACGCCGTGAAAGCAGAGCCGCCCTTCGCCGCCAAGCACGACGACGTCGCCGCTCCTCAGCCTGAACGATTTGGTGGCGCCGTCGCGCGTCGTCTGGCCGACCCGGAACAGGCAATCGTCGCCGAGCGACACCGAGACGACGGGCGCGGAGAAATCGCTCTCGTCGCGGTCCTGGTGAAGACCCATCTTGGCATCCTGCGAATAGAAATTGACCAGGCAGGCTTCCGGCGGGTGCGCATAGGCAGATACATCCCGCCACAGTTCGAGCAGCATCTCCGGGATCGGCGGCCAAGGCCTTCCGGTCACCGGGTGGGTCGGCTGGTAGCGATAGCCGTGCTCCTTGTCGGTGACCCAGCCCAGCGGACCGCAATTGGTCATGCGCACGCTCATCTCCTTGCCGGTACGCGGCATCGCCGGCACGAACAGCGGCGCGTTCTGCACGACCTGCCTGATATCTTCCACCAGCACTTCCTGCATGGCGCGCGACAGGTAGCCGGGCATATGGCGGACGCCTTTGGGCAGTACGAGCATCGCGTCGCTTAATCCGTTGGTCTGGAGAAATCAGAATGCCACCGTCAAATGAAAACGGCGACCCGAAAGCCGCCTCCGACGGTGGCTGCGCGCTTTAACCGGCGATCTGAGATCCGAAGCCGCTTCGGCTGTCACTCATCCCCGACCCGGCCGCGCAGTTTCTTGATCGAGCCGCGCCCGGCCTTGCTCTTGAGCCGTCTTTCGACCGCGCCTTTGGACGGCCTGGTCTTCTTGCGCGGCGGTGGTGGTGGTTCGGCGGCCTTGGCGACCAGTGCCGTCAGCCGCGCCCGGGCGTTCGCCCGGTTCTGCTCCTGGGTGCGGAAGCGTCCGGCTTCAATGACGATGACGCCGTCCTTGGTGGCGCGCTGGCCGGCAAGCTTGATGGTCCGTTCGCGCACCCGCTCCGACAGGCCAGCCGCATTGGCGGCATCGAAGCGCAATTGCACTGCCGTCGCCACCTTGTTGACGTTCTGGCCGCCCGGGCCGGACGAACGGATGAAGTCCTCGTGCAGGTCGCCCGGATTAATCACCGCATCGTCGGTAATGATGATCTTGTCGTCGGCGTTCATGCCGCACTCATGGCGCGGCAGGCGAAAAAAGAAAAGGCCCGATCGAAGCCGGGCCTTGAAGCATCACCAGGGGCGACGGCTATTCAGCCGCTACCTGCATGCGTGGTGCGGCGCCGAGCACCGTGGCGTCGACATGGGCTTCGAATTTCTCGAAATTGTCGACGAACATGCCGACCAGCCTTGCCGCCTGCCGGTCGTAGGCGGGCTTGTCGATCCAGGTCGATCTAGGGTCGAGAATGGCGCGGTCGACGCCGGCAACCGTCACCGGTACGTCGAAACCGAAATTGGCGTCGGTGCGGAAGTCGGCCGCTTTTAGCGAGCCGTCGAGCGCCGCCGCAAGCAGCGCCCGTGTTGCTTTGATCGGCATTCGCTTGCCGGTGCCGTAGGCGCCGCCGGTCCAGCCGGTGTTGACCAGCCAGCAATCGACGCCGTGGCGGGCGATGAGCTCGCGCAACAGATTGCCGTATACCGACGGATGCCGCGGCATGAACGGTGCGCCGAAGCATGTCGAAAATGTCGCTTCGGGTTCCGTAACACCCTTCTCGGTCCCCGCCACCTTGGCGGTATAGCCGGAGAGGAAATGGTACATGGCCTGCGCCGGGGTCAGCCGCGCGATCGGCGGCATCACACCGAATGCGTCGGCGGTCAGCATGATGATGTTCTTCGGGTGGCTGGCGCGCCCCGTCTTGCTGGCGTTGGGGATGAAGTGGAGCGGGTAGGCGCAGCGTGTGTTTTCGGTCAGCCCGCCGTCGTCGAAATCCGGCACGCGGCCTGCGTCGAGCGCCACATTCTCCAGCACCGTGCCGAAGCGCTGGGTGGTGGCGAAGATCTCCGGCTCGGCTTCGGCCGAAAGCTTGATCGTCTTGGCATAGCAGCCGCCCTCGAAATTGAAGATGCCGTGCGGTCCCCAGCCATGCTCGTCGTCGCCGACCAGCGTGCGCGACGGGTCGGCCGACAACGTCGTCTTGCCGGTCCCGGAAAGGCCGAAGAAAACGGCCGCGTCGCCGACGGGCCCTTCATTGGCCGAGCAGTGCATCGGCATCACACCTTTTGCCGGCAGCAGATAGTTGAGCACGGTGAACACCGACTTCTTCATCTCGCCGGCATACGAGGTACCGCCGATCAACACGATCATGTGCGAAAGATCGACGGCAATCACCGTTTCGCCGCGCGTGCCGTGGCGGGCGGGATCGGCGCGGAACGACGGCAGGTCGATGATCGTCAAATCGGGCATGAAATGCTCGAGTTCGGCGGCGGCCGGTCGGATGAGCAGATTGCGGATGAACAAGGAGTGCCAGGCAAGCTCCGTGATCACCCTGGTCGGCAGCTTCAGTTCCTCGTCGGCGCCGCCGACCAGGTCCTGCACATAAAGGTCCTTTCCAGCCGCGTGGGCGCGAAAATCGGCAAGCAGCGTATCGAACTGGATCGGCGAAATCGCTTTGTTGTTGTCCCACCATATATGCGGCGCGGTGCTTTCGTCGCGCACCACGAATTTGTCCCTGGGCGAGCGGCCGGTGTGCTGCCCGGTCTCGGCGGCAAGCGCGCCATGCGCGGTGAGTCGGGCCTCGCCACGGCGGATTGCCTCCTCGTAGAGCGCGGCCGCGCCGAAATTATAGCGCACCACGCCCGTGGTTCTCAGGCCGATGCGATCGATTGCACATGCAGGATTGCGTTTGCCGGCTTCCGACATGGGTGTCCCTTCTTCGATTTACCGCGTCTTTACCGGCGAATTCCGGAACCCCCATTGCAGGAGCTAAAAACGTCAAAACCAGAAAAGGCGAATGATATCAAATCATTAATCGATTTAAATATTTTGAAAGTTGTTTAAATCGTTTATATGTGCAAAAACACTGATGGTTGCCCAAAGGATTGGCGATGTTCATTCGTCCAATCCATATCGAGGTACAATTGTAGCCGTCGACATGCCGCGCGTGACAGCGGATACAGCCTGTGCCACATTTTGTACCTAATTTGTCCTGCAAAAGCCCCTTCTCGACGAAAGAAGGGACAGCTCATGAGGGAGCCGCTTGAAATGGCAACAATCGCGCTTGTCGACGACGATCGCAACATTCTCACTTCGGTTTCGATCGCCCTCGAATCCGAGGGTTATCGGGTCGAAACCTACACGGATGGGACATCGGCGCTGGAGGGACTGGCGGCGCGCCCGCCGAACCTCGCCATCCTCGACATCAAGATGCCGCGCATGGACGGCATGGAGTTGCTGCGCCGGATGCGTCAGAAATCCGACCTGCCGGTGATCTTCCTGACCTCCAAGGACGATGAGATCGATGAACTGTTCGGCCTCAAGATGGGCGCCGACGACTTCATCCGCAAACCCTTCTCGCAGCGTCTTCTGGTGGAGCGCGTCCGCGCCGTGCTGCGCCGCGCCAGCACCCGGGAGGCGGCGGCCAAGGCGCCCAACCAGCAGGCCCGGTCGCTTGAGCGCGGCCAGCTTGTCATGGACCAGGAGCGCCACACCTGCACCTGGAAGGGCGAGCCGGTGACGCTTACCGTCACCGAGTTCCTCATCCTGCATTCGCTGGCACAGCGTCCGGGGGTCGTAAAAAGCCGTGATGCGCTGATGGATTCGGCTTATGATGAGCAGGTCTATGTCGATGACCGCACCATCGACAGTCACATCAAGCGGCTGCGCAAAAAGTTCAAGGCCGTTGATGATGACTTCGAAATGATCGAAACCCTTTACGGAGTCGGATATCGGTTCCGCGAAGCTTGAGTCGAGCGGGAGCTGCTATTCGATGGCAGTGCAAGTAGAGCGAGTGAGACGGTCGGGCGCCGCCAGGCGCCCGCCGCGGATTCTGCCCGCCTTCGTGTCGAAAATTACGGTGCCGATGCGCCGGTTTCTCGGCCATCACATCTTTTCCAGCCTGACGCGGCGTATCCTCTTTCTCAACCTTGCCGGCCTTGCCGTCCTGGTCACCGGCATTCTCTATCTCAATACCTTTCGCGACGGGCTGATCGACGCCCGTGTCGAGAGCCTGATGACTCAAGGCGAGATCATCGCCGGCGCGATCGCCGCCTCGGCGACGGTCGAGACCGATTCGATCAGCATCGATCCGGAGAAGCTGCTCGAGTTGCAGGCCGGCGAAAGCCTCGGCCCGGGCTCCGATCAGCTCGACAACCTCGATTTCCCGATCAATCCGGAGCGCGTGGCGCCGGTGCTCAGGCGGTTGATCTCGCCGACGCGCACACGCGCCCGCATTTACGACCGCGACGCCAACCTGCTGCTCGATTCCCGCCATCTCTATTCGCGCGGCCAGATCCTTCGCTACGACCTGCCGCCGGTCGAAGAGGAGCAGCCGGACCTTCTGGAGCGCATCCAGAAATTCGTCTTTGATTTCTTTCGCAACAAGCAGCTGCCTGTCTATCGCGAGCAGCCAGGTGGCAACGGCGCCGCGTTTCCGGAAGTGGTCAAGGCGCTTACCGGCAGTCCGTCGACGATCGTGCGGATCTCGGAGCAGGGCGAGCAGATCGTTTCAGTGGCGGTACCGATCCAGCGCTTCCGTGCCGTTCTCGGCGTGTTGATGCTGTCGACCGAAGGCGGCGACATCGACAAGATCGTCGCGGCCGAGCGCAAGGCGATCCTGCGCGTATTCGGCATTGCCGCCCTGGTTACCGCCATCCTGTCGATGCTGCTGGCCTCCACCATCGCCAACCCGCTGCGCCGGCTTTCCGCGGCGGCGGTCAGGGTTCGCCGCGGCGTCAAGAACCGCGAGGAAATCCCCGACTTCTCCGACCGCCAGGACGAGATCGGCAATCTGTCGATCGCCGTGCGCGACATGACCAATGCGCTCTACGCCCGCATCGAGGCGATCGAAAGTTTTGCCGCGGATGTCTCGCACGAGTTGAAGAACCCGCTTACCTCGCTGCGCAGCGCGGTGGAGACATTGCCGCTGGCCAGGAACGACAATTCGCGCAGCCGGCTGATGGATATCATCCAGCACGATGTGAGGCGGCTTGACCGTCTCATCACCGATATTTCCGATGCCTCCCGTCTCGATGCCGAACTGGCGCGGGAAGATGCAGGAACCGTCGACCTCAAGAAGTTCATCACCGATCTGGTCGCCGTCTCGCGCGAGGCCACGCGCAACAAGAAGGCGGTCGAGATCGAATTCAAGGTCGCCAAACTGCCGCAGGGCGTGAAAGGCTACTTCGTCGTCGGTCATGATCTGAGGATCGGCCAGGTGATCACCAACCTGATCGAGAATGCCCGCTCGTTCGTTCCCGAGGAACGTGGCCACATCACCATATCGCTGGCGCGCGCCGGCAAGTTCAACATCGTCACCATCGACGACAATGGACCCGGTATCCGTGCCGATAACATCGACCGCATTTTCGAGCGGTTCTATACCGATCGGCCGGCCGGCGAGGCGTTCGGTCAGAACTCGGGCCTTGGCCTGTCGATATCCAGGCAGATCGTTGAAGCCCATGGCGGCACGCTGAGCGCCGAGAACATCCCGGGCACCAAGCCTGGCGAGATCAAGGGCGCGCGCTTCGTGGTGACGCTGCCGGCGGAAGGCTGACGGATGAATTCCAATCACGCCTGGTCCTATTGTGCAGCCTGAAAACATTCACGGCACCGCGATCCTGATAGGGGATCGCGGCATTCTCATTACCGGACCGTCCGGCTTGGGCAAGACGACGCTGGCGCTCGCCTTGATCGATCATTGCAGCCAGCGTGGGCTGTTTTCCCGGCTGATCGGCGATGACCAGCTCTATGCTGCAGATTGCGACGGGCGGCTGGTCTGCCGCGCACCAGCCAGCATAGCCGGCCTCGTCGAGGTGCCGGGATTCGGCCCCAAACCGATACGGTTCGAGCCAAGCTGCGTGATCGACCTCATTATCCGGCTGGTGCCAGCCGGCAAAATGGCCCGCTTCCAGGAAGACTGCTGCGAACTCGTTGTCGGCGTACCAGTGCCGTGCATCGATCTTGCCGGGCGCAATGTAGCGGCGGCCTTGCCGGCAGTGATGTCGCGCCTGTCGATTGCGCCTTTCCTGTGATCCGATTTCGATTTTTTGCTGCAATGCGTCAAATTGGCTTGGGCCGGCGCAATTTTGGGCTTGTCAACGGGCCTTGCGTCGACAAGATAGCGCTCCCGCCACCTGGAACGGTCGGCGAGCATAAAATGCGCCTGTGAAGCGGCGATGACGGGAGCCACCAAAGAATGATCGGACTCGTGCTTGTAACGCACGGTCAACTGGCCGCCGAGTTCCGCAATGCCGTGGAACATGTCGTTGGGCCACAAGACAATTTCGAGACCGTGGCGATCGGTGCCGACGACGATATGGAACAGCGCCGCCGCGACATTATCGAGGCAGTCGGCCGCGTCGATACGGGATCAGGCGTCATCGTTTTGACCGACATGTTCGGCGGCACGCCCTCTAACCTCGCCATTTCCGTGATGGAATCCGGGCGTATCGAGGTCATTGCCGGCATGAACCTGCCGATGCTGATCAAGCTGTCCAGCGTTCGCAAGGGCGACAACATGACGGCCGCGCTGGATGAGGCGCAGGCTGCCGGCCGCAAATACATCAATGTCGCCAGTCAACTCCTGAGCAGCAAATGAGCGCGCTGTTGCTGGAAAAGGACAAGATCGTTCGCGACTTTCCAATCGTCAACCAGCGCGGCCTGCATGCGCGCGCCTCGGCCAAGTTCGTTCAAATCGCCAGCGGCTTCAACGCCACGGTCCAGGTCGAGAAGGACGGCGTCAAGGTCGGCGGCACCTCGATCATGGGCCTGATGATGCTGGCGGCGAGCCCCGGCTATTCGATACGCGTCACCGCCACCGGCCCGGAGGCCGAAGAGGTCATCGATGCGCTGGAGCAACTGGTTGCTTCCCGTTTCGGCGAGGAGTGCTGACGGCTTCGCCGACGGCACCTGCTACGGCATGTTCGGGCGCAACCTTGCGGCGGTGAAGGAAATCGCATTTTTGCGCGACCGTCGCGTATTTTGTTCTTGCTTTGTGCCGGCAGCTATGCTATTAATTTCGCTATGGTGCCAATTGGCCCCGAAGACCCGCCCGCCGAGGCGGGTTTTTGTTTCCGGCTTTGAAAGTGTTGCCGATCTGAGGTCTGAGGGACGGCCACCTTGGACAGCACCCCTTCTGCGCGCTCTCATGGCCGCCGCCGCTGAAGACATGCACGGATAAAGATTTCTTTATATCCCATTGTCGTCCCACTCCCGATCTGCTAGTCAGGCCGGCAACTCGCGCCCTCCGAAATGCCTTCGGGGCGGGCGCGTCCCGCAATCAATTCGCATCGGAGCACTGCCATGACGGGTAGCAAGGACTATGTGGTCGCTGACATCGCGCTTGCCGGCTGGGGCCGCAAGGAGATCGAGATCGCCGAAACCGAAATGCCCGGCCTGATGGCCTGCCGCGAGGAATTCGGCGACAAGAAGCCGCTCAAGGGCGCGCGCATCACCGGTTCGCTGCACATGACCATCCAGACGGCGGTGCTGATCGAAACGCTGAAAGCGCTCGGCGCCGACATCCGCTGGGCTTCCTGCAACATCTTCTCGACCCAGGACCACGCTGCGGCGGCCATTGCCGAGGCCGGAATTCCGGTGTTTGCCGTCAAGGGCGAGACGCTGGAGGACTATTGGGTCTACACCGACAAGATCTTCCAGTGGGCCGATGGCGGCACCTCCAACATGATCCTCGACGACGGTGGCGATGCCACCATGTACATCCTGATCGGCGCCCGCGCCGAGGCCGGCGAGGATGTGCTGTCCAATCCGGGCAGCGAAGAGGAAGAGATCCTGTTTGCCCAGATCAAGAAGCGCATGCAGGCATCGCCCGGCTTCTTCACCAAGCAGAAGGAAGCGATCCGCGGCGTCACCGAAGAGACGACGACCGGCGTCAACCGGCTCTATCAGTTGCAGAAAAAAGGCTTGCTGCCGTTCCCGGCGATCAACGTCAATGATTCCGTCACCAAGTCGAAATTCGACAACAAATATGGCTGCAAGGAATCGCTTGTCGACGGCATTCGCCGCGGCACCGACACGATGATGGCTGGCAAGGTCGCGGTTGTCTGCGGCTATGGCGACGTCGGCAAGGGCTCGTCGGCTTCGCTCAAGGGCGCCGGCGCCCGCGTCAAGGTCACCGAGGTCGATCCGATCTGCGCGCTGCAGGCGGCGATGGACGGTTTCGAGGTGGTCACGCTCGAAGACGCGGCGCCGACGGCCGACATCGTCATCACCACCACCGGCAACAAGGACGTCGTTACCCTCGACCACATGCGCCTGATGAAGGACATGGTGATCGTCGGCAACATCGGTCACTTCGACAACGAGATCCAGGTGGCCTCGCTGCGCAACCTGAAATGGACCAACATCAAGCCTCAGGTGGATATGATCACCTTCCCGGACGGCAAGCGGATGATCCTTTTGTCGGAAGGCCGCCTGCTCAACCTCGGCAACGCTACCGGCCACCCGAGCTTCGTCATGTCGGCGTCCTTCACCAATCAGGTGTTGGCCCAGATCGAGCTGTACACCAAGCCCGGCCAGTACGAGAACCAAGTTTATGTCCTGCCGAAGCATCTCGACGAAAAGGTCGCGCGCCTGCATCTCGACAAGCTCGGTGCCCGCCTGACCGAACTGTCCGGCGAACAGGCCGCCTATATCGGCGTCACTCCGCAGGGACCGTTCAAGCCGGAACACTACCGCTATTAACCACGGCGAAACTTGCCACTAGATATTGAAGCCGGGCGATTGACTTTTCGCCCGGCTTTATTTTTGCGCTGATTGATTCTTCACGCCGATTCGCGCAAGCGCTATGGTGCTGATTCGCGGTCCGGGGACGAGGCCCGGGCGCACGCATCAGGGCGGTCTTGCATTCAGGCGGCGAAGAGGACCAAGACATGCCGGGGGATAACCCGCCTTGCGCGGGACAGGCCGTTTCCGGCGGCCATAACGATTCGATCACGGGCTCCGCTGCCAGAGGCGGCAGCCTTCTATGGCGCGCCGGCAGCCGTGTCGGGGTGCTGCTTGCTTCTTCCGCGCTGGTTGGTCCGCTGCTTGGCTTTACTGCACATGCCCAAACCCGCGTGGCGCAAAAGGCCGGGCTGTCGGTCAGCACGGTCGAGGTCATGCAACTCGCCATGTTCGTCGGCGTCATGGGGGCGGCATTGCTGTCGGCCATCTTTCTGATCCGCGAACGGGCGCGCACCGCGGCGGAAAATGCCGAGCTCAGGACCCGTATCGCCGACGTCAATGCCGCGCTGCAGCGCTCGGAGGCGCTGCTCCATTCCCGCGATCAGCGCGTGGTGGTATGGGCGGCCGAGAACAAGAAGCCCGAGCTTGTCGGGACATTGCCGATCGAGAGCGGCGCGCCGGAGGACCGGGCGGCCTTCCTGGCTTTCGGCCGCTGGCTGATGCCGCGTTCGGCGGCTGCACTCGAACATGCCGTCGCGGCACTGCGGGACAAGGCAAAGCCGTTCGATCTGGTCATCGAATCGCAGGCCGGCCAGCCGCTCGAGGTTCACGGTCGCAAGAGTGCGGCGCATGTGCTGGTTCGCTTCGTCTCGCTTTCGGAGACACAGCGAAGCCAGGCCAGGCTGAAGATCGAGAACCAGCGCTTAACCGCCGACCATGAGACGCTGATCGGTCTTCTGGATGCGCTCAAGATGCCGTCATGGCTGCGTACTGTCGACGGGCGGCTGAAATGGGTCAACCGCGCCTATGCCGAAGCGGTCGAGGCCGAGAATGCCGAAGCGGCGGTCCGCGATGGCAAGGAATTCCTCGGCGGCCAGGCGCGCGACACGATCGCTGCGCAGCACAAGTCGCGCGCGGTCTTTGAACAGACGCTCTCCACGGTCATCGAGGGCGACCGCCGTATGTTTGCCGTGACCGATTTTGCCGGAGCGGATGGTTCGGCTGGTCTTGCCTGCGACATCAGCGCTATCGAGGCCATTCGCGCCGAATATGAGCGGACCATGCAGAGCCACGCCGACACGCTCGATCAGCTCAACACCGCCGTGGCGATTTTCGACACCGACGAGAAATTGCGGTTTTTCAATCAGGCGTTCCAGAAACTATGGGGCCTCGACAGCGGCTTCCTGCACAGCGCGCCGGACAACGCCTTGCTGCTCGACCGCCTGCGCAGCGAAGGCAAGATCGCCGAGCAGCCCGAATGGCGGCGCTGGAAAGAGAGCCTGCTCGGCGCTTACCGCGCGGTTGAATCGCAGGAGCATTGGTGGCATCTGCCGGACGGCAAGACCATTCGCGTCGTCGCCAATCCGCAGCCCAAGGGCGGCGTCACCTGGGTGTTCGAGAACCTGACCGAGAAGATGGACCTTGAAAGCCGCTACCAGACCGCCGTCCGGGTCCAGGGCGAGACGCTCGACAACCTCGCCGAAGGCGTCGCTGTGTTCGGCCCCGACGGCAGGCTGAGACTGTCGAACCCGGCGTTCGCGGCATTGTGGGGGCTGGATGCCGATGCCTCAAAACCCAACGTCCATGTCTCGACGATCCGCGACCTTTGCGACCGCCGTGCCGTCGACAGTCCGTGGGGCGGGTTCGTTGCCGCCATCACCGGCTTCGACGACGAGCGCCGCGACCGCCACGGCCAAACCGAATTGAACAACGGCACCGTTTTGCGCTACGCCGTCATCCCTTTGCCCAACGGCCAGGTGATGATGACCTTCGTCGACGTTACTGACAGCGTCAATGTCGAGCGGGCGCTGAAGGACAAGAATGAGGCGCTGCAAAAGTCCGACCAGATCAAGAACGAATTCGTGCAGCACGTCTCCTATGAGCTTCGCTCGCCACTCACCAACATCATCGGCTTTACCGAGCTTCTTTCACTGCCGTCGACTGGTCCGCTGAACCAGAAGCAACGCGAATATATCGGGCATGTCGGCTCGTCCTCCTCGGTCCTGCTCACCATCGTCAACGACATCCTCGACCTGGCGACGGTGGATGCCGGCATCATGGAACTCGACATTTCCGAAGTTCACATCGATCGAACCATTACGGCTGCCGCCGAACTGGTCGCCGACCGGCTGGAGGAACATGCGATCAAGCTCAGGATCGACGCGGCGGCCGCGCCGAAAACCTTCCACGGCGACGAGACCCGCGTCCGCCAGATCCTCTACAATCTGCTCAGCAATGCCGCCAATTACGCACCGGAGGCGAGCACCATAACGCTCGCCTGCCGCCAACTTGCCGACGGCGTGGAATTTTCCGTTCACGATGACGGCCCCGGCATGCCGCCGGACCTGCTTGACTCAGTGTTCCGGCGCTTCGAGCCGCGCACCAATGGTGGCCGCCGCCGTGGCGCCGGGCTTGGCCTGTCGATCGTCAAGAGCTTTGTCGAACTGCATGGCGGCAGCGTCCGCATCGAGACCGGCAGGGATAAGGGCACCACGGTTGTTTGCGCCTTTCCCGACACGCCGTCCGGCATCCGCGCGGCGGCCGAGTAGCGTTCGATGGCGGTATTGGTGCTGGAGCGTTTTCTCGCAGACGAGGCTGCGACGGCAAGGTTCGGCGAGGATCTCGCCATGTCGTTGCGCATTGGCGACGTGCTCGCCCTCAAGGGCGATCTCGGCGCCGGCAAATCGACCTTGGCACGGGCGCTGATCAGGGCACTGGCCGACGATGCCGGGCTCGACGTGCCGAGCCCGACCTTCACGCTGGTCCAGAGCTACGACACGCATGTGCCGGTCCATCATTTCGATCTCTACCGCTTGGGCACGGCATCCGAGCTGGACGAACTGGGCTTCGACGAGGCGCTGACGCAAGGCGCCGCGCTGGTCGAATGGCCGGAGCGGGCAGAGGCATATCTGCCGAAAACCTCGGTGCTGGTCGAACTTCTCCAGCAGGGCGACGGCCGACTGGCGAGACTATCGGGAGAGGGCGCCGCCTTCGAGCGCGCGGCGCGATCGCTGGCAATGCGCGATTTTCTCGGGCAGGCCGGCTGGGGCGAAGCGCAGCGACGATATTTCATCGGTGATGCCTCGGCTCGCTCCTACGAGATCGTCACGCTCGCCGGATTTCCGCCGCGCGTGCTGATGAACTCGCCAAGGCTGGTGCTCGGACCGCCAGTCCGCGACGGCAAACCCTATGCCGAGATCGCTCACACCGCGCAATCCGTTTCGGCGTTCGTCGCCATCGACCGGGCCTTGCGGGCCGGCGGCGTCAGCGTCCCGGAAATTCATGCCCAGGATCTCGACCAGGGTTTTCTTCTGCTGGAGCATCTCGGTTCCCAAGGCTTCCTCGACAAGCACGGCCAGCCGGTGGCCGCGCGTTATGCGGCGGCGGCCGAACTGCTTGCCATGATGCACGGCAAAACATGGCCGGCCCGCATGCAGGCCGGCCCCGGCGTCTTCCACGAGGTGCCGCCTTTCGACCGCGACGCCATGATGATCGAGGCCGAATTGCTGGTCGACTGGTATGTCCCGGCGATATCAGGCGCTTCGCCAAGCGAGGCGTTGCGCGCCGGTTATCGCAGCGAATGGAGTGCGGTGCTCGATCGGCTCGAGGGGCGCGAATACACGCTGATGCTGCGCGACTTTCATTCGCCCAACCTGATCTGGCGCGCTGACCGTTTCGGTCACGACCGTCTCGGCGTCGTCGATGTCCAGGATGCGCTGATCGGTCCGTCAGCCTACGACGTCGCCTCGCTCGCCATGGACGCGCGCGTCACCATCTCACCTGAAATCGAAAAGCACACGCTCGCCGCCTACATCGCCGCGCGACGTGCTGCCGGTGCCTTCGATGAGAGCGAATTCCGCGAAACCTATGCAATTATGGCCGCACAGCGCAATTCCAAGATCCTCGGCATCTTCATGCGGCTCGAAAAACGCGACGGCAAGCCTTATTATCTGAAGCATCTGCCGCGCATCCGCGACTATCTTCGCCGGGCACTGGCGCATCCGGCGCTGGCCGGGCTGCAGGATTTCTACATCGCCCACGGCTTCCTGGAGGAACGCTCGATTTGACGGCTAAGGATTTGGGCCTGAAGGCGGCGGATGAGCAGCCGATGCCGACGACCGCCATGGTGCTCGCCGCCGGGCTCGGCAAGCGCATGCGGCCGATCACCGACACCATGCCGAAGCCGCTGGTCAAGGTCGCCGGCAAGACATTGCTCGACTGGGGGCTGGACTGCCTAGCCGGAGCCGGCGTCGCCAAGGCCGTCGTCAACGTCCATTACCTCCCGCAACAGATCGTGGACCATGTAGCCCGCCGCAGTGCGCCGAGAATCGTCATCTCGGATGAGAGTAGGGGCTTGCTTGACTCCGCCGGTGGTATCCTCAAGGCATTGCCCAGGTTAGGGGCGCCCTTCTATGTGCTCAACGCCGACACCTTCTGGATCGACAGCGGCGTTTCCAATCTCAGGCGACTTGCCCTTGCATGGGAGGGCGCGACAATGGACATTCTGCTGATGCTTGCGGATCTCCAGTCGGCAACCGGACATAGCGGCGGCACCGATTTCCTGATGGCGCCGGACGGCGCCTTGCGGCGTGCGAACAACGATCCGGCTGGCCTGATCTATGCCGGCGCCGCAATCGTCCATCCGCGCATCTTCAAGGATGCGCCAGCCGGCCCGCTGTCGCTCAACGCCTATTTCGATGCGGCAATCGCCGCCGGCCGCCTGTTCGGCATGAAAATGCAGGGTCACTGGATTACTGTCGGCACACCTGACGCGATCCCGCGGGCGGAAGCAGCGGTCGCCGCCGCGCTTGCCGGCACGCCCAATGCTGTCGGTGAGGCACCCGGCGCTCTTACCGAGTCGAAATGAGCGGCTCCCGCCGCGTTTTCTCGATCCCGCCCGGAGCGCCGTTCCTGCCGACGCTGGCCGAGGCGCTGCTTGCGGGGCGCTTGGTTCCCGGCTTCGCCTATGACGGCGATCCGCTGGCGCTGGCCGATCTCACCATCTATGTGCCGACGCGCCGTGCGGCGCGGGCGCTTCGCGGCGTCTTCGTCGATGCTCTCTCGCGCTCGGGAAGCCGCTCGGCGATCCTGCCGGTCATCCGCCCGCTTGGTGAGTTCGATGAGGATGAAGCCGCCTTCGAGGCAGGAGGTTCGGCCGCCATCGACCTTGCGCCGCCGATCGCCGCGGTCGAGCGTCTTCTGCTGCTTGCGCCGCTGGTGCGGGCGTGGAAACGCCGCCTGCCGGCACATGTCGCGGCATTGTTCGACGAGGAGATCGTCATACCGGCCTCCGCCGCCGACGCCATCTGGCTGGCGCGCGACCTTGCACGCCTGATGGATGAGATCGACACCGAAGGCACGGATTGGGCAAGGCTCGCCGACCTTGTAACCGGCAATCTTGCAGGCTGGTGGCAGGTGACACTCGACTTCCTGACCATCGTGACGGAGAACTGGCCGAACCTGCTCGAGGAACACCATCGTTCCAATCCGGCCGCGCATCGTAATGCCCTGATAAGGCTGGAGGCGGCGCGGCTGAAGCGTAATCCGCCAGCCGGACCGGTGATCGCCGCCGGTTCCACCGGCTCCATTCCCGCCACGGCCGAGCTGCTTGCCGTGATCGCCGGTCTGCCCAATGGCGCCGTTGTGCTGCCCGGGCTCGACCGGGCATTGGACGAGCCATCCTTTGCCGCGATCACCACACCGGGCGCGCGGCCAGCCGTGCTTGGCCACCCGCAATACGGCCTGGCAAAGTTGATCGGCAAGATCGGCGTGCCGCGCGCCGATGTCGAGGAGATTGCTGTTGCGCCGCGACCGCTTGCGCTGCGCGCCGCACTTGTCGGCGAAGCGCTGCGCCCGGCGGAGACCACCGAGCTCTGGGCCGAGACGCGCGCCCGCTTTAGGGCCGGCGATATTGCCGAGGCCTTCGCCGAGGTGACGCTTCTCGAAGCCGCCAGCGAACGCGACGAAGCCGTGGCGATCGCCGTCGCGCTCAAACAGGCTGTCGAACGGCCCGGCCAGCGCGCCGCACTCGGCACCGGCGACCGCGCTCTGGGGCGGCGCGTCTCAGTCGAGCTGCTGCGCTGCGGCGTTGCCGCCGACGATTCCGGCGGCACGCCGCTGATCAACACACCAGCCGCCAGCCTGCTCAGGTTGGCGCTTCAGGCAGCCTTCCGCCCGGGCGACCCCGTCGCCCTGCTGTCGCTGCTCAAGCATCCCCTGCTTGGCCTCGGCCTGGAGCGGGCAAGCGTGCGCCATGCGGCCGAAATCGTCGAACTTGTGGCGCTGCGCGGTGGCACAGGGCGTCCGGACGTGGCGTCGCTGCCGCAGCTCTTCGACACCCGGCTCCTCGAATTCGACGGCAGCGGCAATCGCCGCCCACCCTTCTGGTGGCCGCGGCTTTCGGTCAGGCGCATCGAACAGGCGCGCGACCTGCTGATCCGGCTAACGGCCGCGCTGGCGCCGCTGGTTGCTTTTCGCGGCGACGAGAATGCCGATCTTGCCACCCTTGTGCGCGCCAGCGTCGTTGCGCTCGAAAGTCTCGGCCGCGCCGCTGACGGCAGCCCGAGCGAACTCTATGCGGGCGATGCCGGCGAAAAGCTCGCCGAGCTCTTGCGCGAGCTGGTCGCGGCCTCGGTGTCGTTCTCCTTCGCCGCTGACGAATGGCCTGACGTGATGGAGGCGCTGATCGCGCCCGAGACGGTCAAGCCGGCGCAGGGCACCGACAGGAACATCGCCATCTGGGGTGTGCTGGAAGCGCGGCTTCAGGATGTCGACACGCTGGTCGTCGGCGGGCTCAACGAAGGCGTGTGGCCGCGCAAGCCGGAGAGCGACCGCTTCATGTCGCGGCTGATGAAGACCGGCATCGATCTTGAACCGCCCGAGCGGCGCATCGGCCTTGCCGCCCATGATTTCCAGATGGCCATGGGCGCCAAAAAAGTGGTGCTGGCTCGCTCCGGCCGCTCCGGCGATGCACCGTCGGTACCTTCGCGCTGGCTGCAGCGCATCCTTACATTCGTCGGCGAGGACCACGCTGCTGCACTTCGCCGGCGCGGCGACGAACTGCTTGCCTGGGCGCGTGTGCTCGATGCCGGCGAAAAGCAGGACTTTGCGCCGCGGCCGCAGCCGAAACCGCCGCTCGCCGCGCGGCCGCACCACTTCTCGGTCACCGAGATCGAAACGCTGCGCCGCGATCCCTATGCGGTCTATGCCAGAAGGATACTCGGCCTGATGCCGCTCGATCCGGTCATTCGCGATCCGGGCGCTGCCGAGCGTGGCACGCTGTTTCACGCCATTCTGCACCTCTTCTCGGCGAGGGTGGCCGACCCCCGCGCGCGCGAGGCGCTGGACGGGCTCATCGCCGCAGGCCGCTCCTGCTTTGCCGAGGCGGCGCTGCCGGCCGATGTCGAGGCGGTGTGGTGGCCACGCTTCGAAAAGCTTGCCGCCGGCATCATCGAATGGGAGCGCGGCCGGGCCGCAGCCGTGGCACGGCGGCACGCCGAGGAACGCGCCGAAAAGACCGGTGTGGGCCGATCCGGTGTGACGCTGTCCGGCTATGCCGATCGCATCGATCTGCTGGCCGGCGGCATGGCCGACATCCTCGATTACAAGACCGGCTCCTCGCCATCCAAAGCACAGGCGCACACGCTGCTCGCGCCGCAACTGGCACTCGAGGGCGCGCTGCTCAGGCGCGGCGCTTTCAAGGAGCTTGGCGCATGCGAGCCGTCGCAACTGGCCTTCGTGCGGCTGAGGCCGAATGGCGAAGTGTTCGAGGAATCCATCCTCGAATACAACCGCAAGCCGCGAACCGCCGCCGATCTCGCCGAAGAAGCGTGGGCGCGGCTGGAAAAACTGCTGATCCACTACGCCGACCCGGCGACCGGCTATCTGTCGCGGGCGCTGCCGTTCCGCGAGGGCGAGACCGACGGCGACTACGACCATCTCGCCCGCGTGCTCGAATGGTCCGCCGGCGGCGACGCCGATGACGAGGGAGGGGAGGCATGAAAAAGGCCTACCCCATTCCAAGCGACACTGCCGCGAGCCAGGCAAGCGCGTCCGACCCGCGCAATTCCGCCTGGGTGTCGGCCAATGCCGGATCGGGCAAGACCCATGTACTCGCCCAGCGCGTTATCCGGCTGTTGCTGCGCGGCACCGATCCGTCCAAGATCCTGTGCCTGACCTATACGCGTGCCGCCGCCGCCAACATGTCGAACCGGGTGTTTTCGACGCTGTCGCAATGGACGGCCCTGGGCGATGCCGAGCTCTCGACACGGATAGAGGCGCTGGACGGCCGCCAGCCCGACCGCGAAACCATGCGCCGGGCGCGGCGGTTGTTTGCCGGGGCGCTGGAAACACCGGGCGGGCTGAAGATCCAGACCATCCACGCCTTCTGCGAATCGGTGCTGCATCAGTTCCCGCTGGAAGCCAATATCCCTGCGCATTTCGAAATGCTCGATCCGCAAATGGAGGCTTCGCTGTTTGCCGCCGCCCGCCGCGACATGATTTCGGGCGGCGTTGCAGGCGATGCGGCATTGTCCGAGGCCTTCGCCACCGTGCTGGAGCGCGGCGGCGAGCATGGGCTCGACGCACTGCTGGCCGAGATCGTGCGCAAGCGCGATGGTTTGCGTGCGTTCATCGCCGCGGCCGGCGGCGATGGTTTTCAGGCGCTGTTCGACGAGTTCCATTTCCGCGCCGGCCAGACGGCCGAAGGTATAGCCGCCTCGGTCTGGCCGCTGCCCGGCTTCCTGCCGGATTATCTCGTCACCTTTTCACGGGCAGCCGAGGCCGCCGATGCGCGCATCGTGCTGAACAATCTGCTGCCATACGCCCGCCTTGCCTTTGCCGAGGAGGATCCGGTACGTCGCCTGAATTTGCTCTCCAAGGCTTTCCTGAGGGCCGACGGCGGGCCTTACGATCCGGCAAAGACGTTTAAGAGGGCATTGCTGGACCGGTTGCCCGATCTTGCTGAACGATATCTGGCGGCGGTCGACGCCATTCTTGAAATCTCCGACCGGCTGGCCTTGTTCAGGATGCTGGAAGGCACGCGTGCGGCGCTGACCATCGCCGACTGGCTGATCGCCCGCTACGAGCAATTGAAGCGCGCGCGCGGCTTCCTCGACTTCAACGACCTGATCACCCGCACGGTCCATCTACTGGCGCGGCCCGACGCCGGCCCATGGGTGCAGTACAAGCTCGACCAGGGCATCGACCACATCCTCCTCGACGAGGCGCAGGACACCAGTCCCGACCAGTGGGAGGTAGTCAAGCGGCTGGCGGAGGAGTTCTTTGCCGGGCTCGGCGCACGCGACGCCGTCCACCGCACCATCTTTGCTGTCGGCGACGAAAAGCAGTCGATCTATTCCTTCCAGGGCGCCGCCCCGGACTCCTTTGCCGACAGCCGGCTTTTGTTTGCCGGCAAAGTCAGATCCGCCGCCGCCGCCTTCGCCGATCTCAAGCTAACCTGGTCGTTTCGCTCGACCGACGACGTGCTTGCGGCGGTGGATCGTGTCTTTGCTGACCCGAACGTGCGGCGCGGCATCAGCCACGATCCCGATCCGCTCGACCACAAGGCGATCCGCAACGATGCGCCGGGCTATGTCGACGTCTGGCCCTCGCTCGGCGCCGACATCGTCGACGAACCGGACGACTGGACGCAAGCGGTGGATCACGCCCACGCACCGGCGGTGCGCGTTGCCGAAAACGTTGCAGCGACCATTGCCGGCTGGATCGGCGGCGGCGAGGTCATCGAAGGGCGTGGCAAGAAACTCCGGCCCGGCGACGTGCTGGTGCTGGTGCGCAAGCGCGACCGCTTCGTCCATGCGCTGACACGGGCGTTGAAGCGCCGCGACATCCCGGTGGCCGGCGCCGACCGGCTCAGCCTGCCTGGCCATATCGCGGTGAAGGACCTGATCGCACTCGGTCACTTTCTCATCCAGCCCGAGGACGATCTGTCGCTGGCCGCCGTGCTGCGCAGCCCGATCTTCGATGTCTCGGAAGAGCAGCTTTTCGCGCTTGCTGCGGAGAGGCCGTCGAGCGTCTCGCTGATCGCCTCGCTGCGCCGGCATGCCGGCGAAAGCGAGGCGTTGGCCGCCGTCGTCAGCCGGCTCGGCACATGGTCGAACGAGGCCGCATTCAAGCCGGTGTTCGAATTCTATGCTGCAGCTCTCGCCCGCGACGGCCTGCGCAAGAAGATGATCGCGCGGCTCGGGCCGGAGGCCGGCGACGTCCTCGACGAATTCCTGAATTTCTGCCTGGCCGAGGAGCGGACCGGCCTGCCGGGACTGGAATCCTTCCTGTCGACGTTGGAAAACGCCGGGCCCGAGATCAAGCGCGAAATGGACCAGACCCGCGACGAGGTTCGCGTCATGACCGTGCATGCCGCCAAAGGCCTGGAAGCGCCGGTGGTATTCCTTGTCGATGGTGGCTCCGCGCCGTTCAGCGACCAGCATCTGCCGAGATTGATGCCGTTCGAAGGCTCGGGCGACTGCTGGGAGGGCAAGGGCTATCTCTGGCGTTCGGCCAGCGATGTCGCCAATGGGTTTTCACGCGCCGCATCGGCCCGCGCCCGCGAGCTCGCCGACGACGAATACCGCCGGCTGCTCTATGTCGGCATGACCCGCGCCGAGGATCGGCTGATCGTCTGCGGCTACCATGGCAAACGGGCGCCGAATACCGGTACCTGGCATTCGATCGTCAGCCGCGCACTGGTCGGTGCCGCGGAGAGCGAAGAACGCCGGCATCCCGCCACTGGCGAGACCGTGCATCGTTTCCAGGTGACGAAACTGCCGCCCATGCCACTGGCGGCAGTGAATGAGGCACGACAGGCGGAACGCTTTGCACCACTGCCTGAAACCCTGTTCCAGTCTCTGCCGCCCTTCGAGGAATTGCCGCGGCCGCTCTCGCCGTCCGGCGCCTCGGTGCTGATCGACGAGGCGCGGCAAGCGGTGGCCGACACGCGTTCGCCGGTACTGGATGCCGACGCCGAACCCGGCTTGGCCGTCGTGCGCGGGCTGGCGCTGCACAAATTGCTGCAGATGCTGCCCGGCATCGCCGAGGGAACACGCCGGGATGCCGCCGAACGCTATCTGGCAAGAGCCGGCGCGGCATGGCCCGACGACGAGCGCGACAAGGCCCTGGCTGGCGTTTTCAGAATTCTTGCCGACAGCCGCTTCGCGCCGTTGTTTGCGCCAAACTCGCGCGCCGAAGTCGCCATCATGGGCAGCCTGGAGGTAAGGGGCAAACTGCGCTCGATTTCCGGCAAGATCGACCGGTTGGCAGTAACGCCGGACAAGGTTTCGATCGTCGACTACAAGACCAATCGGCCAGCGCCAGCTACGCTCGCCGAAGTGCCGCAAGCCTATGTTCTGCAGCTCGCAATTTATCGCGCGCTGCTTCAGCCGCTCTATCCGGGACGCGAGGTCTCGGCGGCGCTGCTGTTCACCGAGGCGCCGCGGCTGATCGAGTTGCCGGCAGCGGTCATGGACGACGCGCTTGCTAGACTCACGGGAGCGTGACACAACACTTGCTTGAAGACGGACGCGATCACCACCACATTTGGTGCGACGAATAAATCGAAAGGATCTCAGCATGGCCACCGTCAAGGTCGACAAGAGCAATTTCCAGGCCGACGTGCTCAACGCCAAGGAGCCAGTCGTGGTCGATTTCTGGGCGGAATGGTGCGGCCCGTGCAAGATGATCGCCCCGGCGCTCGAGGACATCGCCATCGAACTCGGCAGCAAGATAAAGATCGCCAAGCTCAACATAGACGAGAATCCTGAGCTGGCCGCGCAGTTCGGCGTGCGCTCGATCCCGACGCTGATGATCTTCAAGGGCGGCGAAGTCGCCGACATGAAGGTCGGTGCTGCGCCGAAAACGGCATTGTCGCACTGGATCAACGGCAGTCTCGCCTGATCCGATCAAAATTTTGCAGAAAAGCCCGGCCTCGCGCCGGGCTTTATTGTGGCGTCACCGATCCGCAGATCTGGCACTCGCCAATTGCCGTCTCATGCTCTTGTCTGGCTTAAAGCAGGAGAAGCGATATGACCGGATCCGCCAAGGCCACCGTCTTCATCGACAATGAGCGCGTCATCGTCACCGAATACCGCTTCGCCCCGGGCGACAACACCGGCTGGCACCGCCATGGCCACGACTATGTGATCGTGCCGTTGACCGACGGCAAGGTGAAGCTCCTGACCAAGGATGGCGAATCCTTTGCCGAGATGAAGAAGGGCGCGCCGTATTTCCGCAACGAGGGCGTCGAACATGACGTCATCAGCGCAAACGATGGCGAATTCGCCTTCATCGAGGTCGAGCTGAAGTAGTCCACCAACCATCGGCTGCGCCGCTACAATTGTCGCGGCGAGGCGCGATCACCAATCCGCGATACGATCGCCGCCGACGAATTGTGCGCTTTTCTCAGTGTATTCGAACAGTTCTATCCTCACGCCGTTGGGGTCGCGGATCCAAGCCTGGTAGGTGTCATCGCACGCGCGTTTCTTGGAAGTGACATCAACCCCCTTTGACCTCAGATGGGCGATCGCGGCGTCGATATTGTCTACTTCGAGGCAGAAGTGGTTGATCTGGTTCAAGTCACCATAGCTGGCGCCGTCTTTCTGGAACACCTCGACATGGCTACGGCTGCCGCAATTGAGGTAGAAGCCGAAAATCTTCCCGTCGCGCAGGAAATTGAACTGGGTGTCCATGCCGAGGACGTCCCGATAGAAGCTTCGCGTCATCTCCAGGTCATTCGCGAAAATGCAAACGTGTGCGACCTGCTTTACCTTGATCATGATTGGCTCCTCGCGGTGGTCTGACAAGTTTGGCGTCACCGTGGCCCGGCTGAAGCACGCCTCAAACCGGCGGCGTGCCGTTTTCGGCCAACACCGCGCCGGCCAGGTAAAGTGACCCGCCGATCAGGATGCGCGGCGGCGGTCCGTTCCACGTGTCGCGCAGCAGCATCAGCGCATTGGCGACGGAACTGACCGGTTCGGCCGACAGGCCGGCCCCGATGGCGCGGGTCGCCAGCTCGTCGTTCGGCACGCCCGCGTCGCTCAGGCTCACCGGCACGGTGTAGACATGCCGGACCAGCCCTTTGAAGGCGCGGAAATAGCCGCTCTGGTCCTTGGTGTTGATCATACCCGAGATCAGGAACAGCGGACGCGGGTTCTTTTCCTCCTGCTCGGCCAGCGCCTCGGCGACGACCACGCCAGCGCCGGGATTGTGGCCGCCGTCGAGCCAGATGTCGGCGCCCTTCGGCGCCAGTTCGCTCAGCCGTCCTTGCGGCAGCTTTTGCATGCGGCCCGGCCAGGCAACATTCGCCATCGCCTTCTCGGCAGCGCGGTGGCTGATCTCGAAGCCCGCCGCCTTGACCGCCGCGATCGCCGCCGCCGCATTGGCGAATTGATGGCGCCCCGGCAGGCGCGGCGGCGGCAGGTCCATCAATCCGTCTTCGTCCTGATAGACCATGCGCCCGTTTTCCTCATAGGCAAGGAAATCCTGGCCATAGACGAAGGCGGGGCAGTCGAGCCGCTCGGCGGTTTCGATGAGCACCTGCTGGGCCGTCTCACTTTCCTGCGCGCCGATGACGACCGGGCATCCGCGCTTGATGATGCCGGCCTTTTCGGCGGCGATCAGCTCGACGCGGTCGCCGAGATAGGCTTCGTGGTCGAGCGACACCGGCATGATCACCGACACGGCCGGCTCGGCGATGACATTGGTGGCGTCGAAGCGGCCGCCAAGGCCAACCTCGAGGATGACGGCATCGGCCGGATGTTCGGAAAACAGCAGGAAGGTGACCGCGGTGAGGATTTCGAAGACGGTGATCTTCTGGCCTTGATTGGCTTTGGCGACGCAGGCGATGGCTTCGGCGAAGACCTTGTCGTCCACCAGCCTGCCGCCGCCATCTGCGGCCAGCCGGTAGCGCTCGTGCCAGTTCACCAGATGTGGCGAGGTGTGGACGTGGACGCGGTAGCCGGCGGCTTCGAGCAGCGCCCGTGAAAAAGCAGCACAGGAGCCCTTGCCGTTGGTGCCGGCGATGTGGATGACCGGCGGCAGCTGGTCCTGCGGATTGCCGAGCCGCTCGAGCAGCCGCGAAATGCGGTCGAGCGAAAGGTCGAAGCCCTTCGGGTGAAGCGCCATCAGGCTTTCGATTTCGCGGTCGGCGGCAAGCGTGGTCATGGCGAATCCTAGGCGCGCCGCGGACGGCGCGCAATCGCAGTTCGTGGCGAATGCGTCAGGCGTGCGGCCGGGCTTCGGCCGGAATCACCGACGGCGGCAAGATTTCCGGTTCCTGAGATTTTTGCTCCTCCGGCAGCTTGAGCAGCATTCTCAGCAGCCGTGCAATGGTCTGGCGCATCTCCAGCCGTGACACCACCATGTCGACCATGCCGTGTTCCATCAGATATTCGGCGCGCTGGAAGCCGTCAGGCAGCTTTTCGCGGATGGTCTGCTCGATGACGCGCGGGCCGGCAAAGCCGATCAGGGCGCCGGGCTCGGCAATATGCACGTCGCCCAGCATGGCATAGGAGGCGGTGACGCCGCCGGTCGTCGGGTTGGTCAGGACGACGATGTAGGGCAGGCCGGCCTCCTTCAGCCTGTCGACGCCGACCGTGGTCCGTGGCAACTGCATCAGCGACAGGATGCCTTCCTGCATACGGGCGCCGCCGGAGGCCGCAAACAGGATCAGCGGCCGCTTGCGCTGCAAGGCGACCTCGAAACCATGCACGATGGCGTCACCTGCCGCCATGCCGAGCGAGCCGCCCATGAAGGCAAAATCCTGCACCGTCGCCACCACCGGCACGCCCTCGACCGTGCCCAGCGCATTGATGATGGCGTCTTCCATACCGGTCTTGGCCTTGGCATCCCTAAGCCGGTCTACGTAGCGCTTCTCGTCGCGGAACTTGAGCGGATCCTGAACGACCTTGGGGTTTTCCAGCGTCTCGTATTTGCCGTCGTCGAGGAAGAATTTCAGCCGTTCCTTAGCTGATATCTTCATATGGTGACCGGAGGACGGGATGACGAACTGGTTCTGCTCCAGATCCTTATGGAACACCATTTCGCCGGTCTCGGGATCCTTGATCCACAGGTTTTCCGGCATGTCGGTGCGGCGGCCGAGCATCGAATTGATCTTCGGGCGGACGTAATTGGTGATCCAGTTCATCGCTTCGGCTCCTGTCCTTACGAAGAGTTAGACCATGATCCCGAAAAGTGGAAATCGGTTTTCGCGGGAGATCATGGCCAACCAGAAGATCAAGATTATTCGGCGGCAGCAAGGCGAGCCGCGCGAACCCCTTGCGAAAGCCCGCTGACCAGCGTGGCGACGGCCTCGGCCGGATCGGCGGTCTTTTCGCCCTTCGGCCCCAGCACGTTGGCGACGGCATTGACAATCGCGGTGCCGACAACGACACCGTCGGCCGACGCGCCGATGGTGCGCGCCTGCTCGGCGGTCTTGACGCCGAAGCCGACGCAGACCGGCAGGTCGGTATGGCTCTTGATGCGCTTGACCGCTGCCGCCACCTTGCCGGTGTCGGCCAGCGCCGAACCGGTAATGCCGGTCATCGAGACGTAGTAGACGAAACCTGACGTGTTCTGCAGCACCTTGGGCAGGCGCTTGTCGTCGGTGGTCGGCGTCGCCAGCCGGATGAAATTGATGCCGGCCTTGAGTGCCGGGATGCAAAGCTCCTCGTCCATCTCAGGCGGCAGGTCGACGACGATCAGCCCGTCGATGCCGCTGGCCAGCGCGTCGCTCAGGAAGCGCTCGACGCCGTAGATGTAGATCGGATTGTAATAGCCCATCAAGACGATCGGCGTTTCACTGTCGCCGGCGCGGAATTCCGAGGCCATCTTCAGCGTCTTGACCAAAGTCTGGCCGCCCTTCAGCGCCCGCAGGCCGGCCGCCTGGATCGCCGGGCCGTCGGCCATTGGATCGGAAAACGGCATGCCTAACTCGATGATGTCGCTGCCGGCGCCGGGCAGCGCCTTCATGATCGACAGGGACGTGTCGTAGTCCGGATCGCCGCCCATGAAATAGGTGACGAGTGCCGGTCGCCCCTCGGCCTTCAGCTTTGCCATGCGGCGGTCGATACGGGTGGCCATGATCAGATCTCCATGCCCAGCATATTGGCCACCGTATGCACGTCCTTGTCGCCGCGGCCGGACAGGTTGACGATGACGATCTGGTCCTTGTCCATGTCAGGCACGATCTTCACCGCCTGTGCGATGGCATGGGCCGATTCAAGCGCCGGAATGATGCCCTCGACGCGTGTCGTCAACTGGAACGCCTCCAGCGCCTCGCTGTCGAGGATCGGCACATAGTCGACGCGGCCGGAATCGCGCAGCCATGAGTGCTCGGGACCGACGCCCGGATAGTCGAGGCCGGCCGAGATCGAGTGACCGTCCATGATCTGGCCGTCGGCGTTCTGCAGGAGGTAGGTACGGTTGCCATGCAGCACGCCGGGCGCGCCGGCACTCATCGAGGCGCAATGCTCGATGCCGTCGAGCCCGCGGCCGCCGGCTTCGACGCCGATGATGCGCACCTCACTGTCGTCGAGGAAGGGATGGAACAGGCCGATAGCGTTGGAACCGCCGCCGACACAAGCGATGATGGTGTCCGGCAGCCGGCCTTCCTGCTCGAGGATCTGGGCGCGCGCCTCGGTGCCGATCACCGACTGGAAGTCGCGCACCAGCTCCGGATAGGGGTGCGGGCCGGCGGCGGTGCCGATCAGGTAATAGGTATCCTCGACGTTGGTCACCCAGTCACGCAGGGCCTCGTTCATGGCGTCCTTCAGCGTCCCGTGGCCGGCCGTCACCGGCCGCACCTCGGCGCCCAGAAGCTTCATGCGAAAGACGTTGGGGCTTTGCCGGGCGACGTCGGTTGCACCCATATAGACGATACAAGGAAGGCCGAAACGCGCCGCCACCGTAGCGGAAGCGACGCCATGCTGGCCGGCACCGGTCTCTGCGATGATCCTCGTCTTGCCCATGCGCTTGGCGAGCAGGATCTGGCCGAGGCAGTTGTTGATCTTGTGCGAGCCGGTGTGGTTCAGGTCCTCGCGCTTGAAATAGACCTTTGCGCCGCCGCCTAGGCCCTTCGCCGAGGACACCTCACGAAGATGCCTGGTCAGGCCTTCGGCGAAATAGAGCTTCGACGGCCGCCCGGCGTAATGCGTCGAGAGATCGGTCAGTTCGGCCTTGAAATCCGGGTCGTTCTTGACCTCGTTCCAGTGCCGCTCCAGCTCAAGGATCAGCGGCATCAGCGTTTCGGCAACGAAACGACCGCCAAAAATGCCGAACATGCCCTGCTCGTCGGGGCCGGTGCGGAAGGAATTCGGTATCGCCGGCTTGTCCATCGCCGATCTCCTGGTCTGTGGTTTGAAGCGTGGTCAGGCGGCGCGGTTGTCGCGTGCTGCCCCGACGGCGCGGAAAAATTGTTCGATCAGCGCCGGTTCCTTGACGCCCGGCGCGCTCTCCACGCCCGAGGAAACATCTATTCCGGGCGGGTTCGCCAGCCGAAAGGCGTCGCCGATATTGCCGGCATTGAGCCCTCCGGAAAGCATGTAATCGACGCCGGCGTCAAGGCCAGCCAGAATGCGCCAGTCGAAGGCAAGACCGTTGCCGCCCGGCAATTCCGAACCCTTAGGCGGCTTGGCATCGAACAGGAAGCGGTCGGCAATGCCGATGAAGGGCTTGACTCGCCCGAGATCGGCGGCCTCGCTGACCGGCAGCGCCTTCATCACCGGCAAGCCGTAGCGGGCCTTCACCTCGGCCACCCGCTCGGGAGGCTCGGCGCCGTGAAGCTGCAGCATATCGGGCTGCATCTTTTCGACGATGTCATCCAGGAACGCATCGCTGGCGTCGACCGTCACGGCAACCGCCTTGGCCTTGCCGCGCGCTGCTTCGCGCAGGCGGCCGGCTTCCGCCGGCTCGACATAGCGCGGGCTTTTGGCAAAGAAAATGAAGCCGACATGGCTGGCGCCGCCGGCCAATGCCGCAGCCAGTGCCTTGTCGGTCTTCAACCCGCATATCTTGATGTCGAGCGCCATGGCGCGGGATTGGCACGAAACGGCCAAAGAGTCGAGAAAAAGCATCCTGTTTGCCGCCAGCGCGGAACGCGCTACCTTGCTAATGTAAGCGCGGAACGCGCTACCTTGCTAATATAAGAGCGCAACGCGCTACCTTGCTCAGGCACAAAGGCGGGAGAACAAAGATCATGCCGGAAAAGACCGTCGCGGAACTCAGGCAAAAGTTGGCGCAGGCCCATGAGGTCATCGCTCATTTGATGGACAAGGCAGCCTTCAATGGCGCCGAGGCGCACCGGGCGCTGGCTTATTTCAGCAACGAGACCTTCGAGAAGGATTTCTTGCCCTGGCCGCGCCATGTCGATGAGGGGTTGCGGCCGGAGGAGTTGAACGCGGCGAATGACGATTGATCGGCAGTGCAGAATCTATTGAGGCCGGCGCGAAGGATCGCTACAGTTTCCATTTCGTGCCCCTACAAGCATCCTACTCGAACGCGATCGCCTGCAGCGCGCCGCCATTGCGCTTGAGCCAGTCCTTGCAGCGCTCGGTATCCGGGCAAAGCTGCTCGCATAGTTTCCAGAATTTCGGGCCGTGGTTCATCTCCTTGAGATGCGCCACCTCATGCGCGACGAGGTAGTTTATCACCGGCCGCGGCGCCATCATGATGCGCCAGGAAAACGACAGATTGCCGTCCGACGTGCACGATCCCCAGCGGCTCGACGTATCCTTGAAGCGGATCGCCTTGGCGCGCTTGCCGACCGCAGCACTGTGCTTGGTCACCAGCGCTTCGATCTCGCGCTTGGCTTCGCGCTTGAGGAAATCGGCGATGCGGCGCGGCAGATGCACGCGTTCGCCATGCACGATCATCAGCGGCCCGCGCTCGTCGCGCGACAGCGTGACGGTGCCGCGTTTCGACGGTTCATGGACGATGCGATGCGGCACGCCGCGCACCGGCACCTTGATGCCGGGCCGCACCTGCGGCCGGTTGGGCACTTTGGCCAGCCTTTGCTCCAGCCAGTCCTGATGGCGGTCGAGAAATTTTTCCACCTCGCCGCGGCGCAGCCCCGGCGGCACGGTGATGCGCAGACCACGGCCGCCGGAATCGATGCGCAGCGTCAGGCGCCGCGCCCGGTCGTTCTCGACGATCTTGAGCGGCAGCGTGCGGCCGGCAACGCAATGCTCGCGCTCCACGACGGGCGTGGGCTTGGGTTTCGTCGGGGTGCGGAAGAAGCCGAAGGACATTCCGGGACGATACGTGATTCGAGGGAAACGACTAGAACAAAAAAGAAACGGCGCCGCTGACGCGACGCCGTTGGATTATCTATCTGGGCACGGGACCTTACTCGTCGAGCAGGCCTGGCGTGGAGTTGCCGCCGCGTTTGTTATTCGTCGTCGAGCCAGTTGACCCACCTGTCGTGGGCGACGTCGACTTGTTGCGGTTGGCCATGAAGCGATCGAACTCTTCCTGGTCCTTGGCGCGGCGCAATTCGCGGGCATATTCATCGAACTCGCTCAGCATCTCGTCGAGCTTGCGGCGTTCCTCGGCAAGCCGCTCGAGTTCCTTTTCGCGCCAGTCGTCGAAAGCGACGTTGCCGGTGCGTGCGGAGCCATGGCCCCAGCGCGCGGCCCTGTCGGAGCCGCGGCGGCAGCCGGCGAAGATGCCGTCGGTGGCGCGGTTGACGTCGCGCTTGAAGCCCTCGAGCCGATCGCCCCAGATGATGTAGGCGAGCATGGCGAAGCCGAGCGGCCAGAACACCATGAACCCGATTACCATCAACGCGATGGTTGCCGGCGTCCAGGCCGGACGGATCAATGCAGATGTGTTCATTTTCTCCCAATCCTTCAGTTGGAGACAGCCAAATCCGGCTGCGTGGAATCGAAATGGGATGAAGAAAACGGCGATTCAAGACAGCAACCGCCAAAACCGGACAAGCGGCTGAAATGATTATCGCTTTTTGAGCATTTCAAGGAAAAGCACGACCAATCCGGCGATCAGGCCCCAGAACGCCGCACCGACGCCGAACAGCGTCAGCCCCGATGCGGTGACGGCGAAGGTGACGGTGGCGGCCATTCGCTCGTCCTCGTCTTTCAAGGCGATCGACAGTGCATTGGCGAGCGGCGCCATCAGCGCCAGGCCGGCGACCAGCGCGATCAGGCTCTGCGGCAATACGGCGAAGATCGCCACCAGCGAGGCGCCGAACAGGGCAAAGACGAGATAGGCCAACGCATAGAACGGCCCGGTCTTCCAGCGCTCGGCCGGATCGGCATGCACGTCGGGCCCGGTGCAGATCGCCGCCGAGATTGCCGCCAGATTGGTGGTCGAGGCGCCGAACGGCGCCGTCAGCAGCGAAAACAGGCCGGTGACGCCGATCAGCGGCCCGGGTTCGGGATGATAGCCGGCTGCCCTCAGCACGGCGAGGCCGGACAGGTTCTGCGAGGCCATGGTGACGAGGTAGAGCGGCAAGGCGAGGCCGATGATCGCAGTGGCGGTGAACTGCGGCATCACCAGCGTCAAGCTCGAGAGTTCCGGTGCCGGCAGACCGCCGACCCGGCCGGTGAGGAAGGCGGCGAGACCGCCGCCGATCAGCACCAGCAGCACCGACAGGGCCGGGTTGAACAGGCGGATGACGAAGAACGCCGCAACCAGCGGCAGGATCAGCCAGGGGTCGACGGGAACGGTTTTCACCGCATTGATGGCGAAGGTGACGACGATGCCGGCCAGCATTCCGGACGCGACGGACGCCGGTATTCTGGCGATCAGCTTGGTCAAGGGCCCGAACAGGCCTGTGGTGATCAGCAGGACCGCGGTGACGACGAAGGCACCAACCGCCTCACCCATCGAAAAGCCGGTCGACGCGGCGATCAGCGCCAAGCCTGGCGTCGACCAGGCGGTGATGACCGGCATTTTCGTACGCCAGGACAGCCACAGGCTCTCGATCGCCATCGCCAGGCAAAGCGCCGTCACCCAGCTTGCGGTCTCGACCTGCGTTGCGCCGACCGCCTTGGCGGCGGCAATGACGATGGCCAGCGTACCGCCGAAGCCGACGATCGCCGCCACGAAGGCGGACACCGGAATGGAAATGCGCATGTCTCTATCCCGCCTGCCGCACCATCGCGTCCACCGCCCGCACCAGCATGTCGAGATCTTGAGGCCGCGACAGGCGGTGGTCGCCGTCGGGGATGAGCGACAGCGTGACGTCGTCGGCCGGCAGCAGGCTGACCAGCTTCAACGCATGGCTCGACGGCACGTCGGGATCGGCAAGGCCTTGCAGGATGTGGACCGAACAGTGCGTGTCGATCGGCCCGGTCATCACCCGGTTGTTGCGGCCGTCCTCGATCAGCGCGCGCGTGTAGATGTAAGGCTCGGCGGAATAGTCCGACGGCTCCTCGAAAAAGCCCTTTTTCCTGAGGTCGCGCTTTTGCGCTCCGGTCAGCACCGGCTCCACCAGTTCGAATGTGAAATCGGGCGCCGGCGCCAGCAGCACAAGGCCGGCGACGCTGTTCTCGCCCGCCTTGCGCAACTCCTGCACCATGCGCAGCGCGATCCAGGCGCCCATCGACGAACCGACCAGGATTTGCCTGCCCTGGGTGAAACGGCGGAAAACCGCCAGGCTCTCGCCCAGCCATTTCGAGATGGTGCCGTCGGCAAAGGCGCCGCCCGATTCGCCGTGGCCGGAATAATCGTGGCGCAGGAAGGCGCGGCCTTCCCCGAGCGCCCATTCCGACAAGGTTTCGGCCTTGGTGCCCAGCATGTCGGATTTGTAGCCGCCAAGCCAGACAATGCCGGGCTCGGCACCTGCCGCATGCCTGACGGCGATGCTCGTCCCGTCGACGTCCAGGAAGATCGGGGTGGTGCTCATGGTGTATTCCCTCACGCCGGTCTTTTGGCACAGCAAGGCATTCAACGAAAAGTGCTCCGCCACTTTCTTCGCTTGGTGCAGAGGAGCATTCCATCGAGCAGGTGATTTCCTGAAAATGCTGTGCTATTGACTCCGACCGCGCGCTCACCACATTGCGCGTTCGCAATTCTGAACTGAAGAACCCCTTAACGAAACGGCTCAAGGAGACCACGACCATTCGCAGACCTTTCAAAGCAGCGGCGCCCACCAAGGAAGGCCCGCGCTCCAACCGTGACATCCGGGTTCCCCGGGTCCAGCTAATCGACGCCGAAGGCCAGAACCGCGGCGATGTCTCCATCAACGACGCATTGCTGCTCGCCGAAGAGGCTGGGCTCGATCTGGTCGAGATATCGCCCAACGCAGTGCCGCCCGTCGTAAAGATCCTCGATCTCGGCAAGCTGAAATACGCCAACCAGAAGAAGGCGGCCGAGGCGCGCAAGAACCAGAAGGTCATCGAGATCAAGGAGATCAAGATGCGCCCGAACATCGACAGCCACGACTACGAGACCAAGATGAAGGCCGTCCGGCGCTTTTTCGAGGAAGGCGACAAGGTCAAGCTGACATTGCGCTTCCGCGGTCGCGAGATGGCGCATATGGAACTCGGCATGCAGCTTCTGAACAAGGTTCGCGAGGAAGTGGCGCCCATCGCCAAGGTCGAAGCCGAACCGAAGCTCGAAGGCCGCCAGATGATGATGGTGCTGGCGCCCCGCTAAAGCGCGTTGCGCTTTAGTTCTGTTTGTGCATGTCGTTGTCGCAAAACCGCAGCGCACTTTTGGGCGACGTGCATTAAATCCGCCTGAATCATGTTGCAAGGCGTCCCGGCGATCGGCGGGGCGCCTGTTTCTTGGCCAGACGCTGCGATCGCCGGCGAGAGCAAAGACGCTCTGGTTCCCTCGACGATCGGATTCCCGACATGGTCAATGACGTCAAGCATTCGGAAGCCAAATATGGGCTGGGCAGCTACCAGCACACGCGCAGGATGGTGCTTGCCGTCGTCGTCGTCGTCCTTTTCGCGATGCTTTTGTTCGGGCAGTCGGTTTTTCCGCCCGATACGCCTGTGCATGAAACGATCGAAATGGTCGGCGTCCTGCTGATCTTTCTCGGCGTTGTCGGACGCTTGTGGTCGACGCTCTATATTGGTGGACGCAAATCCTCCGAAGTGGTGACCGGCGGACCCTATTCGATCACCCGCAACCCGCTCTATGTCTTCTCTACTTTAGCTGCCGCCGGTGTCGGCGCACAGATCGGCTCCATCACCGCCACGATCGGCTTTGGAGCGCTCTGCGCGGGTGCATTTTACATCGTTATCCTGCGCGAGGAGAAATTCCTCAGGCAGGTTCTTGGCGCGCCATACCAGGCCTACCTGTTGAAAGTGCCGCGCTTCTTCCCGAAACTGTCGCTGTATCAGGAAGGCGACACCGGCGGCTTCAAGCCGCGCCTGCTGCGAACCACGCTGCTCGACGGTCTGGTCTTCCTGGTTGCCTTGCCGGCTTTCGAACTGATCGACGGCGCCCAGCAGTCCGGCATATTGCCGGTGCTGTTCCGTTTCCCCTGAGTACGGTGTTGCTGAGTACAGTGTTGCTGGGCACGGGGTGTTGCGCGCGCCCCCGCTTTGACGTATAGGACCGCCGTTCCCAAAAAACCGCCCGGCAGGGCATGCCGTGGCGGTTTCATTTGCTTTTCGGGCTTTGGTCGGCCTGAAGCGAACAAAAAGCGCATTGGTGCGCATATAAACGGAGTAGCAAAATGCCCAAGATGAAGACCAAATCGGCCGCCAAGAAGCGGTTCAAGATCACAGGTACGGGTAAAGTTCTGTCGGCTGCGGCCGGCAAGCGTCACGGCATGATCAAGCGGTCCAACAAGTTCATTCGAAATGCCCGCGGCACGATGGTTCTGGCTGAACCGGATGGCAAGAAGGTCATCAAGAATTTTCTGCCGAACGGCCTCTAGGGCATGATGCCAAAAAGTTGCAGACTTTTTGGAAACATCATGCGCCAAAATAAGAGCATTCGGTCTGGACACGCATTTATTTTACGCAATTCCGAACGGAAAACCGCCAGGCACTTTTCCTGGAATTGCTTTTAAGGAGATCATGACATGGCACGCGTAAAGAGAGGCGTCACCTCGCACGCCAAGCACAAGAAGGTCCTGAAAGCCGCCAAGGGTTTTTACGGCCGCCGCAAGAACACCATTCGCATCGCCAAGCAGGCGGTGGAAAAGTCGCTGCAGTACGCCTATCGCGACCGCAAGAATCGCAAGCGTTCGTTCCGCGCGCTGTGGATCCAGCGCATCAATGCGGCGACGCATGAGCATGGCCTGACCTATGGCCGTTTCATCGACGGTCTCAACAAGGCCGGGATCGAGATCGATCGCAAGATCCTGTCGGACATGGCCATCCACGAGCCGCAGGCCTTCGCCGCACTCGTGGCCAAGGCCAAGGTCGCGCTCGAATACCTGAAGAATACCACGCCGAATGCTTTTGAAAGCGCTGTCGCTTAAGACCAGCGCTTTCCAAGCTATTCGACACTTGATTTGGGAAACCCGCGCTGGCAGGGCTGGCGCGGGTTTTTCTTTGCTTCCAATCGGATATGGAACATGAGTGACATGGAAACTCTCGAAAATTCCCTGATGGCCGAGATCGCCTCGGCCGCCGACGAGCAGGCGATCGAGGCGGTGCGTGTCTCTGCCCTTGGCAAGAAGGGCTCGGTTTCCGAGATGCTGAAGACGCTCGGCTCGATGAGCGCCGAGGAGCGACAGGTCAAAGGCCCGGCAATCAACGGCCTCAAGAACCGCGTCACCGAGGCACTTTCGGCGCGCCGCGCCGAGCTGAAAGATGTGGCGATCACGGCACGGCTTGCCGCCGAGAAGGTCGACGTCAGCTTGCCGGTCAGGCAATCGCCGGCCGAGCGCGGCCGCATCCATCCGATCAGCCAGGTTATCGACGAGATCGCGGCGATTTTCGGCGATCTCGGCTTTGCCATCGCCGAAGGTCCGGACATCGAGACCGACTATTACAATTTTACCTCGCTGAACTTCCCGGAAGGCCATCCGGCGCGCGAGATGCACGACACGTTCTTCTTCCAGCCGGACGAGCAGGGCGAGCGCAAGCTTTTGCGCACCCACACCTCGCCGGTGCAGATCCGCACCATGGAGATGCAGAAGCCGCCGATCCGCATCGTCATCCCCGGCAAGACGTACCGGCAGGATTCCGATGCCACCCACTCACCGATGTTCCATCAGGTCGAGGGGCTGGTGATCGACAAATCAGCCAACGTCGCCAACATGAAATGGGTGCTGGAGGAGTTCTGCAAAGCCTTCTTCGAGGTGCCGAGCGTCAAGATGCGCTTCCGGCCGTCTTTCTTCCCGTTTACCGAGCCCAGCCTCGAGGTCGACATCCAGTGCGACCGTTCGCGGCCCGGCGAGGTGCGCTTCGGCGAGGGCTCGGACTGGATGGAGATCCTCGGCTGCGGCATGGTCCACCCCAATGTGCTCCGTTACGGTGGGCTCGATCCCGACGAATACCAGGGCTTCGCCTGGGGCATGGGCATCGACCGTATCGCCATGCTGAAATACGGCATGCCGGATCTGCGCGCCTTCTTCGACGCCGATGTGCGCTGGCTGTCGCATTACGGTTTTAGGCCGCTCGACATGCCGACGCTGTTCGGGGGCTTGAGCGCGTGACGACCGGGCCGCAGCAAATCCGCGGGCAGCTCGCCTTCCTGCACATGTCCGACGCGCGGCCGCATAGCTTCAAGTGCAACGTGCCCAGACCAGACGGAACACAGTCATGAAACTCACCCTCTCCTGGCTCAAGGATCATCTCGAGACAGACGCCTCGCTGGCGGAAATCGTCGAGCGTCTCACCTCGATCGGCCTCGAGGTCGAGCATGTCGACGACCGGGCGAGCCTGGCTCCCTTCGTCATCGCCAAGGTGGTGACGGCGGTCCAGCATCCCGACGCCGACCGGCTTCGCGTGCTGACCGTCGACACCGGCGACGGCAAGCCGCCGGTGCAGGTCGTGTGTGGAGCGCCGAACGCCCGCGCGGGCCTGATCGGCGCCTTTGCAGCACCGGGCACCTATATTCCCGGCATCGACGTGACGCTGACCGTCGGCAAGATCCGCGGCGTTGAAAGCCACGGCATGATGTGCTCCGAGCGCGAGCTCGAATTGTCCGAGGAGCATGACGGCATCATCGACCTTCCGGCCGATGCGCCGGTCGGTACCAGCTTCGCCGCCTATGCCCATCTCGACGACCCGCTGATCGAGATCAATCTGACGCCGAACCGGCCGGATGCGACCAGTGTCCATGGCATCGCCCGCGATCTGGCGGCGAGCGGGCTCGGCACGCTGAAGAGCGCCCCGATAGAGCCGATCCCCGGCAAGGGCGAGACGCCGGTCAAGGTGACGATCGAAGCGCCGGAGCTCTGTCCCGGCTTTGCGCTGCGCCTGGTGCGCGGCGTCAAGAACGGATCGTCGCCGAAATGGCTGCAGCAAAGGCTTCTCGCCATCGGCTTGAGGCCGATCAGCGCGCTCGTCGATATCACCAATTACGTCACCTTCGACCGCGGCCGGCCGCTGCATGTCTTCGACGCTGCGAAGGTCACCGGCAATCTCGCCGTGCGCCGGGCGCGTGATGGCGAAAAGGTGCTGTCGCTCGACGGCCGCGAATACACGCTGACGCCGGAGATGTGCGTGATCGCCGACCAGGACGGCATCGAATCGATTGCCGGCATCATGGGCGGCGAGCATTCCGGCTGCGACGACAACACCACCGACGTGCTGATCGAGTCGGCGCTTTGGGACCCGATCACCACCGCCCGCACCGGCCGCACGCTCGGCATCATCACCGACGCACGCTACCGCTTCGAGCGTGGCGTCGACCCGGAAATGATGATTCCCGGTGTGGAGCTGGCGACGAAGCTGGTGCTCGATTTCTGCGGCGGTACGCCGGCGCAAACCGAAGTCGTCGGCTATGCCGGCCATCAGCCGAAGATCGTCTCGTTCCCATTGTCGGAAGTGAAGCGGCTGACCGGCATCGAAGTGCCGCGCTCGACAAGCCTCGACATTCTTGCCCGCCTCGGCTTCAGGCCGGAGGGCACGGGCGATGTCGTCAATGTGGCGGTCCCGTCCTGGCGGCCGGATGTCGACGGCAAGGCCGACCTGGTCGAGGAGGTCATGCGCATCCACGGCGTCGACAACATCGCGCCGCAGCCGCTCGGTTCGCACGATGCGGTCAACGCCAGGATCCTGACTGTGCTGCAGATCCGCACCCGCGCCGCCAAGCGGGCACTTGCCGTGCGCGGCATGATGGAGGCCGTCACCTGGTCGTTCATTCCGGCAAAACACGCCGAATTGTTCGGCGGCGGCCAGCAGGCGCTGAAGCTTGCCAACCCGATCGCCACCGATATGTCGGACATGCGGCCGTCGCTGCTGCCGGGGCTGATCGCGGCAGCGCAACGCAATGCCGACAGGGGCATCGGCGATGTCGCGCTGTTCGAAGTGTCGGGCACCTATGAGGGCGACGGCGCCGACCAGCAGCGGCGTGTTGCCGCCGGCGTGCGGCGCGGCACCGCCAAGCTCGAGGGCTCCGGCCGCCATTGGGCCGGCAATGCCGGCGCCGTCGGCGTCTTCGATGCCAAGGCCGACGCGATCGCAGCACTCGAAGCCTGCGGCGCGCCGGTCGAGCGGCTGCAGATCGAGGCCAGCGGCCCGGCCTGGTATCACCCCGGCCGCTCCGGCACGATCAAGCTCGGGCCGAAGGTAATCCTTGGCACGTTTGGCGAGTTCCACCCGAAGACGCTGGAGGGGCTTGACGTCTCCGGCCCGCTTTGCGGCTTCGAAGTGTTCATCGATACCGTGCCCGAGCCGAAGGCCAAGCCGACGCGAACAAAGCCAAGGCTTGATCTGTCCGCCTTCCAGGCGGTCAAGCGCGATTTCGCCTTCGTCGTCGACAAGGCGGTCGAAGCCGGCACACTCGTTCGCGCCGCCCTTGCCGCCGACCGGAAGCTGATTTCCGGCGTCTCGGTGTTCGATGTTTTCGAGGGTGCAGCGCTCGGCGCGGCGAAAAAATCGATCGCCATTGAAGTGTCGATCCAGCCGGTCGAAAAGACGCTGACCGATGAGGATTTCGAGGCGCTGTCCAAGCGCATCGTCGATAATGTCGGCAAGCAGACCGGCGGCGTGCTGCGGATGTAAGGGGATGCTCTGATGGACCACAAGCTCTCCATCAACTGGCTGGCAACGCATATCGGGACGATCGACGGGTTCTTGGATGACCAGGAATGCGCCGATCTGATCGCTGACAGTGAACGGCGCGGTTTCGAGGCGGCCAAGGTGAACAGCTCCGGCGGCGCCACCGTCCTGAAGGAGCTTCGCAATAACGACCGGGTTGTCTTCGATGACGAGGACCTTGCGGATTTGCTCTTCGCACGGGCGCGGCCTCTGCTCTATCGTGGTCTCGGCGACTGGCGCTTGACCGGGCTGAATGAGCGTTTCCGTTTCTATCGCTATGGGCCGGGCCAGAAGTTCGATTGGCACCATGACGGCTATTTCGAGCGCCACGCCTTGGAGCGCAGTCAGTTCACGTTCATGATTTATCTTTCAGATGGATTTGAAGGGGGAGGAACCTCGTTTCGCGGCGAGATGCCGGGCTATGCCGGTAGCAGTCTTCTGGTGAAGCCGAAGAAAGGAATGGCACTGGCGTTCTACCATCCGATCGAGCATCGCGGCGACGAGGTGCTGTCGGGGCGCAAGTACGTCATCCGAACGGACGTGATGTACAAGCGCCAATGAAACGCTGTCCGTTCTGCCGCTGAGCTAAATGCACCTGACCCCGCTGGAAGTGTTTTTCGTCAAGGAGAGTTCTGCCGTTCCGCCGGCGTTTCTCCTGACATGATGCGTGCGCTGAAAGTCAAAGAACGCAGCCGCGATCCTGTAGGATTCATGACCAGAGTCACTCCCTCATCGGTTCCCCCGGAATTGCGCTTTGAGAGTCGAGTGTTCAGTTCGCTTCGGGTAGCGTGCGTTGGACCTGACCAGCTTCTTTGCGGCATGGTGCTGTTCTTCGATGGGATTGAAGGAAAGCTAGATGCGATCGAAGGCTTTGTGTATGGCGAAGAATGGCCGTCAATCGAGGAGCCAGTCTTCTGGTCCGAGACCGACCGAACAATGAGCCTTGGACGGGAGGGAAACTAGCCTGCAGAAATGGGCGTCACGACGCCCTTTCCGATAATTGCACAACGCATGGCGCGTTGATGATCTAGAGGGGTTGCCGGCAGGTGACGAATCGCCGTCCAAAGGGCGATGGACCATTTGCGCTATTGCGGGCTGTCTTTCGAGAAACAGCGTGCAGCCTTTCTCGATATCGTCTCGGCCGATCCGCTGATTGCCGAGACGCTGTCGCGGGTACGGGTGCTGGGCCTGCCGGACTGGCTGGTCGTGTCCGGCGCGCTTTACAACAGCGTCTGGAATCATCTGGCCGGAAAGCCCTCGGGGTACGGCATCCGGGATGTCGACCTGTTCTATTTCGATGAGAGCGATCTGTCCTATGAAGCCGAGGACAGTGTGATCGCCCGCGCCGCGCCGGTCTTTGCCGATCTGCCCCTACCGGTCGAGATTCGCAACCAGGCGCGGGTGCATCTATGGTATCCGTCCAAGTTCGGACGGTCCTGTCCATGTTATTCCAGTTCCAGCGACTCGGTTCGCTTCTTCGCCTCGAAGACCCATGCGGTCGGTGTCCGCTTCGATACGGACGGGCGACTTGATCTCGTTGCGCCGTTTGGCCTGGATGACATCTTCTCGTTTCGCATCACGCCGAACCGGGTACTGGACAGTCGCCAGACGCACGAGGCAAAGGGCGCGCGTGCCAGGGAGAACTGGCCGGAGATCAGTGTCGTGCCTTGGTAGGAAATGTCGGGGCGAGGCACCCCCCTCTGCCCTGCCGGGCATCTCCCCCTCAAGGGGGGAGATCGGATGTCGCCTCGGCTTTCGCCAATCACCGGCGCCGGAAGGGCGGGCAGGGCGCGGGAACTGCCAATCTCCCCGCTTGAGGGGAGATGTCCGGCAGGACAGAGGGGATGCCTCGCGCCGAGGTCTCACAACGCTTTGCATCGCACCGTACTAGTCAAAAAGGGGTGCCGAAACGCCCCGTTTCGAGTTGTGTGCGTCAAGTTCTGCAAAATGGCGTGGCATCGCGGTGACGTCGGCGTGTCCGCCGCGCAGCCCCCGTGTTTAGCGGAGCGGCGGACACATGACGGTGCTCAGGCGGCCAGGGCCCTCAGGCTCTCCTTCTTGTGCTCGCGCAGATGATCCATGTTGAGATAGCGGGTCGCCTCGAGCCAGTTCTCGTGGATCTCCACCGCCAATGCCCGAACC